>JBGPQZ010000254.1:0-4662 GCA_041489335.1 Methylomirabilia bacterium | reverse complement strand
TTGAAGAACGCGTAGGGGTCCCCCTGACGCTTCGCGAGCAGGGCGGCCCGCTTGGCGCGCCACGCCGGGGTGCGACAGGCCCCCAACGCCGCCTGGTAGAGCGCCCAGCGGAGGAGCGGCCGGCCACACCGGGAGATCCGGGCCGTCCCCGCCCACTGCCCCGACTGGAGCCGGAGGATGTCCAGCCCCGCCAGCTTCCGGAGCTGGGAGAACTTGGTGTACCACGTGATCTCGCCGATCTCGGCGACCAGGATGGCCGCCAGCGTCCCGCCCACCCCCGGGAGGCTGTCGAGGAGGCCGGTGGCCGGGAGCGGCGCGGCACACCGCGTCAGCGTGGCCTCCAGGGCCGCGATCCGCTGCTGGACCGCCGTGCCCCGCGCGGCGAGGTCGGCCACCTCGGCGGCGAGCCCCAGGGGGAGCGCCCGGGGGCGGCCCGGCCCGCCGGCGCGCTCCGCCGCGGGGAGCCACGCCCGGAGGGGCGCCGGGAGGGCGGCCACCGCCGCCGGGGGCAGGGGGTCGCCCACCGGCCCCAGCGCCGGCCGGAGGGTGTTCTGCCAGCGCGTCTTGCAGGCCCCGAGCTCCACCCGCGCCCGCCGGAGCAGCCGGACGAGGCGCCGGAGGGAGGCGAGGGGCTCGGCGAGCTGCGTGTAGAACAACACCTTCCCCTGCTCGAGGAGGTCGCAGAGGTTGGCGGCGTCCTTGGCGTCGTGCTTGTCCCAGGTGCGGTCCAGGGTCCGCCGGTTGAGCCGGGCCACGTGGTTGTCCACGAGGACGACGTCGGCCCCCTGGGCGACCAGGAACTGGGCCAGGGCCTGGTGGTACGTGCCGGTGGGCTCCAGGGCCACGACGATCGCCTGGGCCCCCGTGACCCGCTGGTGGCGCTCCAGCCGCCGCCAGAACGCGGTGAACCCCGCGGTGGTCATCGGGAGGCCCACCTGCCGTTCCAGGATCCGGGTGTGGGCGAGGCGGATCTGCGCCACGGCGGCCACCTTCGCCACGTCGATCCCGACCAGGAGCCAGTCCCGCTGCGTCCGTAAGGTTGCCTTGAGGTCCCGAAACCGCTTGATTCGTTCCCCGTTCGGATGGATGCTCTCCATGGGGCTCCTCCTTCGGTAGGGTGAGGGACACGTCGTGGAGACGACCGGTCGCCTCTCTTCTACCGGAGGAGAGCCCTGTTGGCGAGGGGGAAGTGCCTCTCGGGGCTTTCCCTTCGCTGAGGGGGGACTGGGTACCTGGGGGCTCATGGGGGATATACTACGTTGTCCCGGTTTAGGGGATGCCCACGATACTCAAGCGACACTACCTTGATGGCGGCTTCGAGATCCTTTTCGGAATACGCGCCCTTGATACCGAGAAAATCGAGCAGGTATGGGTCCTTGAAGGCGTCCTCGTAGCGCACCGTCTCGACCGGGCCGCTCTGTTTTTCCAGGCGGACAAGGGCGCGGGTGTCGCGGGACAGGGCCACGCGCTCGAACAGGGCACGGTCAATCTGGCGCTGGAGTTCACGGGTCGCCCATCGCTGCGAGGCCGCTTGTTCAAAGTAAAAACCGCGCTTCAGACCCGCCTCCACGCCAAGCAGGACGCGGTAGTGCGTCCAGCCCAGGTGGTGGTGCTTGGTGAAGTCGATGGCCAAGCGGCCCTCAGAGGCGGACGCAAGTGGTGGAATTTGAGTCTCAGAAGATTTGCTCGGCAGTGCCGAGCAAATTGGCGAGGGACAGGAACCGGCAGGCGGTGCCTGTTGAATATCGGGCGCTGATGCTCCAGGCGGTGCCTGTAGAATGTGGGACGTGAAAGATTTGCTAGGCACTGTCGAGCAAATCTCAAAGCCATCGAAAAATCGGCGCATGTCCTGAAGATTTGGCCGGGAGAATCCCTTCCCATACATGGCGGTCAGCTTGTCCGCCAGAGCCGCCAGCAACTGGTCACCGTAGCCTGCCCGCTTTTGGTTCTGCTGGATGTCCTGTGTGATGACCCGTCCCACATTCCAGTTCAGCCACACCAAGGTCAGGTTGGCGGTGGAGACGACGTGTTGGCGCGATGACTCAATGAGCGCCTGAATCTCCGGCAGGATGCGGTCGAGGCCGGTGACCTCCAATTTTCGGTTGCGTGGATTGGCAGGCAGTCGCTTCATTGGCTCTCAGTTCTCGGTTCCTGGTTCGTCGAGGCAGAACAGGACGCGAACCCGCTTGCCCGCGCCGTGCTTTGCCTTGGCGTTCTTGATGGCCGTCCTAAGCAGGCTGGTCAGCTTCGAGAGCGATTCCTCGATGCGCTCCTCCTCGACTGCGCCGATCTGGTTCTGAGGAAAATGGCAATGGCAATGCTGGAACACAGGAGCCACGGCGGCCCGGGGGGCCGTGGTGGGATGGGCGCCCCTGCGGGACGCCAGTTCTGTGCGGATTGGGTGGTGGGTTACTGCCCGAAACGTACTCCCCGGGCGTTGCCCGGGGTCAAGCGGAAACCCGCCCGCCACGCGTTCGTCTGGCCCTGGCGCCAAGGCGACGTGCTGGAGCGTCCCCCGTTGCATCCCCGCTATACGCCGAGGGCCTCCAGGCCGGCCATGGCCACCGCGCAGTCCTGGTCGCCGGTCCCGCCGCTCACCCCCACGCCGCCCACGCAGTGGCCCTCCAGCAGGATGGGGAACCCGCCGCTGAAGGTGACGAAGTTCTCGGGTCCTCCCGCCAGGGTCAGCGCAATCGCCATGTGATCGTCCAGCGGGTTGCCGAGCGTGCCGCTCTTCCCCGTCGGGATCTGCTTGAAGCTGGCCGAGCGTGCCTTGGCCATGGCCATGGGGACGTTGTGGGCCTTCCCCTTGTCGGTGCGCGCGAAGCCCAGGAGATGGCCTCCCTCATCCATGACGGCGATGCTTATGGGCACGCCGAACTCCTCGGCCTTCTTCACGGCAGCCTGCAGAATCCGACTGGTCCCTTCCCAGTTCAACTTCAGTGCCGGACGCGTGATCATGGCTCTCCCTTCCCATCGGGGTCATGGCAACGGCGGGACGACACGGCGACGCGCCGAGTCCCGTCCGTCAAGGCGTCATGGAAAACGGATCAGGTCGATCTTCGTCAGGGTCGTCTGCGCGCCGACGCGCGGCGCGTTCACGAGGTGCCAGGCCACGTACTGCTCGGCGTAGGGGGTGTCGGCCGACATGCCATCCACCGGGACAATCACCTTGAGCCCGCGCAGCGCCGCTCCGCTGGCCGTGTAGATGACCGCGCCGTGGGCCGCGCAACCCACCACGATAAGATTGCGAGTCTCGTGAACGCTCCGGTCTTCATGGCGTCCTCCCGATGTCTACCGTCAAGAAGATGACAGGGGCGTGCCCCCAAGACGACTACCTCTTTCGCGCGGCGTTTGCAACAGGAACTGCGAGAGGCCGCACATGATTTCGCTTGCACCTTCACGCCCGGTTCGATACAGAGAGCGGGCCGCGCCACGCCTTTGCCCCGCACCTGGCGCGCCGCCTGCTCGCCCCCGGCCAGGCCCCTCCGGGCTCCGTGACCGCGCTCCAAACCACGCTGGACGGGGCCTTCACCCCGATCCATGCCAGGATCCTGGCCCCGACCGGCGGAACGATCATCGCGCTCGACCCGGACATTCCGTCGTCTCGGCAGCGGATGCTCTTCGAGGCCGAGCCGGCCGGCGCTTCGGCCCGATGGGCACTCAACGGGGAAGACCTCGGCCCCACCACTCGTGTCGTCGCATGGAGACCACAGCCTGGAACCTATACGCTGTCCCTCGTGGACGGGGAACGACGGATCCTCGACACCGTCGCCTTCGAAGTACGCGGCCGCATCGAACGCATAGACGACTGAGCTCTTCTCGGCCCTTGGCTCTCCGCTCGTGGCTCGTGGCTCTCCACCCCCCCCATTCCCCTTGCCAGCCAAGCCTACGCAGCATATCCTTTCCTCAGTGCCTTTCAGATCAACCTCCCCTGACATGTTTTTCGCCATCGTGCTTTGCGAAAAGGAGGAACGCCATGCCCTTCGAACTGCCGGCACTGCCCTACGCGGAGAATGCCCTGGAGCCCTACTACTCGGCCAAGACCATCAGCTTCCACCATGGCAAGCACCACAAGGCCTACGTGGACAACCTGAACAAGCTGGTCCCCGGAACCGATCTCGAAGGGAAGTCCCTCGAAGAGGTCGTCCTGGCCTCCGCCGGCAACCCGCAGAAGGCCGGCATCTTCAACAACGCCGCCCAGATCTGGAACCACACCTTCTTCTGGCACAGCCTGAAGCCGGGCGGGGGCGGGAAGCCCACGGGTGCCCTCGCCGCGAAGATTGACCAGGCCTTCGGCAGCTACCAGAAGTTCGCCGAGCAGTTCAAGGCGGCGGCGGTCGGCCGCTTCGGCAGCGGCTGGGCCTGGCTGGTCGTGGAGGGCGGCGCCCTCAAGATCGTGGCCACGCCCAACGCCGAGACGCCCATCACGGCCAAGCAGACGCCGCTCTTCACCGTGGATGTCTGGGAGCACGCCTACTACCTCGACTATCAGAACCGCCGGCCCGATTTCGTCCAGGCCTTCCTGGACCACCTGGTCAACTGGGACTTCGCGAACGCCAACCTGGCCAAGGCGAAGTAGTCGGGGCGCACGCCCCGCAAACACGAACGCCCCCTCCCCGCGTACCATCTGGGTGCGGGGAGAGGGCGTGCTGTTTTTCT
>JBGPQZ010000253.1:0-4700 GCA_041489335.1 Methylomirabilia bacterium | reverse complement strand
ACGCGCGGGTCCTCGGGAGCACCGCCTTCATCGCGCAGCTCCGGCGGGAGGTCGCGACCCGCGCCGCCCCCCCCGCTCCGCGGCTGTCGCTCGACCGGCTCATCACGCGCGTCTGCCGGCACGTGGGTCTCCCCCCGGCGCAGCTGGCGGAGGGCAGTCGCCGGCCCGCCGCCACCCGGGCCCGGGACGGGATCGCGTACCTCTGGGTCGAGGTCTGTGGTCACCCAGGGCGCCCCCTCGGCGCGGTGCTCGGGGTCCGCCCCCAGGCCGTGTACCAGGCCGTGGCGCGAGGCCGCCAGGCCCACGGTGAATGGGGCCGCCTCTTGGGAGCGTAACTTGTCATTGTTGGCAATGTCCCCTAAGACGGCCAATATGGCGCTTCCCGCCCTCTGCGCAACGGTTCGGATAGAGGATGTCTCATGCACGTGGCTTTGGTGAATACGAACCGAATAAAGCCTCCGATAGCGCCGATCGGTCTTGAGTATGTGGCTGAGGCGGTCAACGCCACAGGACATCCCGTCGAGGTTCTCGACCTTTGCTGGGCGGATGATTGGGGCCCTGCCATAGCGAGCTTCTTCGAGAAAACCAGCTTTGCCCTGGTTGGGGTCACGCTGCGCAACACGGACGACTCCGCGTTCACCAGTCGCCAGTCGTTTCTCGCTGAGTTCGCCGACATCGTGAATACGATCCGCAGGCATACGCATGCCCTGCTAGTGCTCGGTGGCGTTGGATTCTCGGTCATGCCCGAGCAAGTTCTTCAGCTCTGCGAGGCTGATGCCGGAGTATGGGGCGGCGGGGAATTTGCCCTCGTCGAGCTCGCGAACAGGATGGAAGCGAAGCGGGAATGGCTGGACCTGCCGAATCTCGTGTGGCGTGGCAACGGCAACTGCCATCGCAACCCGGCCGTAGCCCCGCCTCTGACAAACCTTCCCCCGATGACCCGAAGATGGGTTGATAACCCGCGCTACTTGCGCGAGGGAGGCCAAGCAGGTATTGAGACCAAGCGCGGCTGCCCCCGCCCGTGTGTCTACTGCGCCGATCCGATTGCGAAGGGGAAGAAGATACAAACCCGGGCGCCGAAGGCTGTCGTTGATGAGCTGGAGAGGCTCCTCGCGCAAGGGATTGACCACATCCACACCTGCGACAGTGAATTCAATATACCGGAGCGGCACGCCTACGAAGTGTGCAGAGAGATTGTTGGCCGTCATCTCGGTGACAGATTGCGGTGGTACGCCTATTGCGCGCCAGTCCCCTTCTCCCCGGAACTTGCCAAGCTGATGCACCGCGCCGGATGCGTGGGAATCAACTTCGGAGTGGACAGCGGCGATGAGAAGATCTTGCGACGGCTGAAGCGGGAGTTCACGCCGGCTGACATCTTGAATGCCACCCGTACATGCAAAGAGGAGGGCATAGCGGTGATGCTCGATCTCTTGCTCGGCTCACCAGGGGAGTCGCGAGACAGCATCATTCGCACAATTGAGCTGATGCGACATGCCGAACCGGATCGCGTGGGCGTAGCCGTGGGCGTGCGGGTGTACCCGGGAACAGAACTTGCCGATGTGGTGATGCAGGAGGGCCCGAGAGAGGGGCTGAGAGAGGGTCTTGTCGGTGGCGATAACTCGATGGACCCTCTCTTCTTCATTGAGCCGAGCATCGCACCCTTCGCTTTCGAGTTGCTTGATCAGCTCATCGGAGATGACAGGCGTTTCCTCTTCTTTGATCCATCAAGGCCCGACCGAAACTACAACTACAATGCCAATCAGCGGCTGGTGGATGCCATCAAGAAAGGATATCGTGGCGCATACTGGGATATCCTCCGCCGATATGAAGACTGATAGGGGACGTTGCCAAGAAGAGCAAGTTGTGGTAGGCTCCTTTCGCCATGCCCAGACAGGCGCGTCTCGATGCCTTCCGCACTTCGTCCGGAATCTTCGACCGGCTCCTCCACCATGTGATGGTGCGGGGGCTCGAACGACGGGTCATTTTCCAGGATGACGTCGACCGGGCCGACTTTGTCGCGCGCCTCGCGCAGCTCGCCGCGCAGCAGACGCTCACCGTCCTGGCCTGGGCGCTCCTCCCGAATCATGCCCACCTCCTCGTGCGGACCGGCCCCCGGCCGTTGGCCCGCGCCATGCGGAGCCTCCTCACGGGGTACGCCGGCGCCTTCAACCGCCGCCACCAGCGGGTCGGCCATCTCTTCCAGAATCGCTACAAGTCCATCGTCGTCGAAGCAGAGGCCTATCTCCTGGAGTTGGTGCGCTACCTCCACCTGAATCCCCTGCGGGCGCAGGTGGTGCCGGAGCTCCGCGCGCTCGATCGCTTCCCCTGGACCGGCCACAGCGCCCTGTGCGGGACCGTCCCGCGGCCCTGGCAAGCCACGGCCGAGATCCTCGGGCGGTTTGCCCGCGCCGGGCGCGCCGCCCGCCACGCCTACCGGGCCTTCGTGGCCGCCGGGATTCCGCACGGCCGGCGCCCCGAGTTGCAGGGCGGCGGGCTCCTGCGGAGCCAGGGGGGCTGGGCCGCCGTGGCCGCGCTCCGCCGGGGGCGCGAGGCCTACCTGGGGGACGCGCGGGTCCTCGGGAGCACCGCCTTCATCGCGCAGCTCCGGCGGGAGGTCGCGACCCGCGCCGCCCCCCCCGCTCCGCGGCTGTCGCTCGACCGGCTCATCACGCGCGTCTGCCGGCACGTGGGGATCCCCCCGGCGCAGCTGGCGGAGGGCAGTCGCCGGCCCGCCGCCACCCGGGCCCGGGACGGGATCGCGTACCTCTGGGTCGAGGTCTGTGGTCACCCCGGGCGCCCCCTCGGCGCGGTGCTCGGGGTCCGCCCCCAGGCCGTGTACCAGGCCGTGGCGCGAGGCCGCCAGGCCCACGGTGAATGGGGCCGCCTCTTGGGAGCGTAACTTGTCATTCTTGGCCCCTTTTAATAGCCCGTACGAGGAGGAAGAGATATGAGGATCCTTCTGCTGGCGTTCTGCATCTTCGCGATGCTGCCGGTGCCGGGACATGCGGCAGGCCCGGACCGCGCGGAACAGCTCAGCGGCTACGAGGCCACCATCCGGGGAATCCTGGCCGCGGGAAAGCTCCCCATCATCGATGTCGAATACCATCATGGCGACAAGATTTCCCTCTCCTCCTTGCTGGGGCGGATGGACGCCAATGGCGTGGCGCTGACCTGGCTCGGCCCCAATGAAAAGCTCGGAAGCGAGGAATCGTTGCGGCAGTACGAACGCTATCCCGGCAGGATCGTGCCGACAACCGTCCATGGGGACGGACCGAAATGGCATGGCAACGACGGCCAGTTCCTGGAATCGCTTGAAAAGGACGCGAAGTCGGGACGCTTCTTCGCCATGGGAGAGTTCGAAGCTCGTCATTACCCGTCGAGCACGAACGATCGCGATGTGCACAAGCCAGTCGATTCCGAGGGGATGCAGACGATTTTCAGAATATCAAGCGAGACCGGGATCCCATTCCTGCTCCACCACGAGGCCGAGGATGCTCTGCTCCCCGAACTGGAACGGATGCTGGCAAAGTATCCCAAGGCGAAGGTTGTCTGGTGTCATGTGGGTCGCAATCGGAACCGCGCGACGTGGAAAAGATTCCGGGACGTCTCGGCCGTCGTGGAGTTCCTCCAGAAGTACCCGAATCTCTATTTTGACATCGTGCAGTCGAAACCGGGCTCCAAATACCCGGGAACGCGACAGGTGGAGGGGATTCTTTACAATGCCCCCCGCGACCAAATCGAGTTCCTGGAAGGCGACTGGAAGAAGCTGTTTGAGGGGTTCCCCGACCGGTTTGTCATCGGCACGGATGTCAACACGGGCAGGTTCCCCCAGTATGACCGGGTCATCACCACCTTCCGCCAGGTCATCCTGAGCAAGATCAACCAGGATGCGGCAGCAAGGATGGCTTACAAGAACGCCTGGAAACTCATGACCGGCACAGAGTGGAAGGACTAGCGGCTCGCTGGACCAAAGGCCCGCGGCATCCACTTGGGGGAACGCCGCATAAGGGGAGGCGTTCGGAATGGGGGACCTTCTGAAACGGTGTTGTAGGAGCTTCTGGTTGAGATGCCCCGGCAAGCGCGCCTCGATGCTCCTGGGGTCCTCCACCACGTGATGGTGCGAGGCCTCGAGCGCCGCCCCCTCTTCCGGGACGACGCCGAGCGGCGCGATGTCTGTGCCCGAGTAAGGTGGTCGGGGCACTGGGGCTGAAATTGCATGCCGAAGCGGCCCAGAGCTGACCTCATGGCCCAGCCAATCGTTGCGGCTGAGCCGAGCCCCGCTAGACGGAGAGCTACTGAGGTAGGAGAGGAGAGGGGGGGCTGTGAAACCTGTGGCATTGGTCGCGACGATCTTTCTCGCCCTGGTTGCGGTTGCGCACCTCGTCCGCCTCGCCCTCCGGGTCGAAGTGATCGCGGGCGGCATGGTGGTGCCGATGTGGATGAGCGTGGTGGCCTCTGTGTTCACCGGCGGGCTCGCGATCCTGTTGTGGCGGGAGAATCGCCGGTAGTGGCGAAGGGAGCCACCTACCATCGGCTGCAGCCGGCACCCCACCCTGTGGCTGCAATATGGGACCCGGCCAGACTGGGCGAGTCGCGCTGGCCTGAACGCGACGGAAGCCGGTGTGAGTCTCAACCGCCCGGCCAGCGCCAAGCTCTCGCGCTAATGTATAGGTCTTGGGTGAGATTCCACTCAAACTCGT
>JBGPQZ010000252.1:0-4780 GCA_041489335.1 Methylomirabilia bacterium | reverse complement strand
TGGACCGTCCCCGTGCGCAGCCCTGCCGGCGCAGGCGGCGGGGCGGCGGGCGTCGGGGCCTTGGCCTCCACGACGGGCGTGGGCGGCGCCGGTGGCGGCGTCACGGGCTTGGCGACTTCGGGAGGTGGTGTGACGGTGAACGAGAGTGCCTGGCTGACCTCGTCTCCCAGGGTGAACTCCGCCTTCCAGCGGCCCGGCTTGGCGCTGCCCGCCAGCGCCAATTCGGCCACGGCGCGCCAGCCGCCCTTGCCGTCCAGGGTGAGCTTCGGCACCCCGCTGGGCGGGATCTCCTTATTATCTGGATCGAACCACTTCACCCGCACGGGGAGCTGCTCCGTGAGGTTCGTCCCGCGGGCCACCAGGGTCACCTGGGGGTCCGTCGCCGAGAACTGCTTGCTCGGCCCGACGGGGCGTCCGTCGGCTCGGACCTCTTTGGCCAGGACGAGCTCCGAAAGTAGCGGCGGCTTCGGCTTGGGCGGTGGCTCCTCCTTCTTCTCCGGCTGTGGCGGCGGCGGCGGCGTCGGCGTCGCGGGCACCTGGACCACTGGGACCGGGGCCGGGGGCGGCGGCTCCGGGCGGAGCCAGAAGAAGAGGCCGACCCCGATGGCGACGGCGACCACCCCGCCGGCGCCTATGAACAGCCACGAGCTCTTCTTGCGCGCCGGCGCGGCGATCGCCGCCTTCGCGTCCATCGCCAGCGTCTCGTTCATCCCTTGCGCCGCCATCCGGGTCTGGGTCTTGAGCCCGGCCAGCTTGCCGGCGTCCATGCCCTCCGCCATGGTGGAGTCCAGGGACACCGCCGTGCCCCCGATGGTCACGGTGCCGCCCGAGGCCACGATCGAAAGGTCGCGCGCCAGGTCCGCCGCCTTGGGATAGCGGTCGTTGGGGATCTTGGACATGGACTTGCGGAGGACGGCGTCCACGGCATCGGGCAGGGAAGGGTTGACCCGGCGGATGGGGACCGGGTCCTCCTGCATGATCCGGTAGAGCACGGTGGTCAGCGTGTCGCCGGGGAACGCCTTCTCGCCGCAGAGGAGCTCGTACAGCATCACGGCCAGCGAGAACTGGTCCGAGCGCCCGTCCACCTTCTGGCCCGCCACCTGCTCGGGCGACATGTAGTTGGGCGTCCCCACGGCGAGACCCGTGCGCGTCACGCTGGTCTCGGTGATGCGGGCGATCCCGAAGTCGGCCACCTTGGAGATTCCCGCCGTGGTCATCATGATGTTGGCGGGCTTGACGTCGCGATGAACGATGCCGTGCTGATGGGCGTAATCCAGGGCCTGGGCCACCTGGGTGGCGATCGAGGCGACGTCCTCCAGGGAGAAGACGTGGCCCTCCTTGATCATGCTGTCCAGGGGCTTCCCTTCGACGAACTCCATCACGAGGTAGGCGCGGCCCTGCTCCTCCGCAGAGTCGTAGATCGTGACGATGTTGGGGTGGGAGAGGCGCCCCGCCGCCCGGGCCTCGCGCTGGAATCGCTCGCGCAGCTCCTTGGCCCGGGAGGGATCCAGACCCGCCTCGGGACTGATCATCTTGATGGCGACCAGACGATCGATGTTGGGGTCGCGGGCCTTGTAGACGATCCCCATCGCCCCCCGCCCCAACTCCCCCAGGATCTCGTAGCGTCCCAGCTGTTCCATGCGGTCGCTCCGGCGCGTCTAGGTGGATGGGCCGCCGACCATCTGGGTCTTGACCCCGTCTTCGGGGGGCGGCATGTCCCGCCACAGGATCTCATAAACCCGATGGCGGCCGGCGAGGCCCTTCAGGTCGAAGAAGCCCACCAGGCGGGTCGGGAAGCCCTCGCGCTTCTGCAGTTCTTCGCGGGCGTGCTCGGAGAGGAAGATGCGGTCCTGCGAAGGGAAGGAGTCCTTGCCGATCCCACCGTGCGTCTCGTGGAATCCCGAGGTGCTCACCCCTTCCAGGCGGAAGGCCATGTTCACCACGTCGCCCTGGCGGTCCCCGTCCGAGTCCATGTAGGTGGGGCCGAAGTGGATCCCGATACGGAACATGGCGGGCGTGCCGTCGCTCGCCTTGGGGAGGTTGTCCCCTTTCTTCTGGAGGATGCAGATCGCCGCCTCCACGGCCTTGCGCAGATCCGAGAAGGTGGCGAGGAATCCGTCCCCGGTGCCTTTCAGGAAGGCCACCCCCGCCTCCTTGAGGACGGGCCGGACCAGCGAGCGGATGGCCTCTTTCAAGTGAAGGGCGAAGGCGTCGCCATACCGGTTGGCCATGATCGTGGAGTCGCAGAGATCGAGGACCATCACCGCCTCGACCAGCTGGCGGGGCCCCTTCTCACCGGTAGGGACGCCCGCCACCTCGATCTCTATCCCTTCGATCTCGAGCTGCAGGAGGGTGTGTCCGATGCGGATGACCTTGGAGGCGGTGAGGGGCAGGGGGGTGGTCAGCGGCTTCTCGTCCACAAAGGTTCCGTTCCTGCTCTGGAGATCCTCCAGGACCAACCCCTCTGGGAGCTGTCGGATCCGCGCGTGGGCCCGCGACACGCGGTCGTCGCCGAGGATCGTGAGGGAGTTGTCGGGCGCCCGACCCATCACCACGGGAAAACGGTCGAAGCGATGCGTTTGCCCCTTGCCGGGCCCGGTCAAGACTTTGATGCTGAGTGTCGGCATGACGTCACCCTTCGGAAGGACCGTATGGGCTGTGCGTCCGATGCCCCCGAACAGCGTGCGGGCACACTCCGTCCGCGACCACGCCTGCCGGCCGCGCACGAAAACCCCGCATCCCCCGGCGAGGGCGCGCCGGCGCCCGGTTCACGAAAGCGGGTGCTAATTTGTCACGGCGCAGGATTGGTGTCAAGGCCGTTTGGATCGGCCGCGCCCGATCGTTCACTGGCCACGCTAATCCAGGACCCGGTCGCGCGCCTCCCGCACGCCGAGCCGATCCACCACGCTGGCCGCGGGGCCGCCGGTCAGACCCGCCGCGATGACCGCGGCCCCCAGGGCACCCTCGTATCCGTCCGCGCCGCTCGGAAGCGTCGCGCAGGGGAGGCGCGAGGTCAGCGCCTCGATCGCCTCGCGGCGGCGGTCTCCAGTCACGATCAACTCGCCGAGCGCGTGATAGGCGCACAGGGCGTGGCATTCCTTCTCCACGCCCTCCCAGAAGGCGGCGGGAGGAGGGGCGGCGGGCGCGTCGCAGTCGGCCGCCGCCCAGCCGCGCCGTGCGCGGTGACGCTCGAGGGTCACGCCCCGCGCCGCCAGGAGGGCCTGGTAGATGGTGGGCGAAGGGGTTCCCATCCCGGGCGCCGTCCGGCCCACGCCGTCCACGACGCGGCCCTCGACGATGGCCAGCAGATCGCGTCCTCCCGCGCCGAGGTGCGCCAGGAGGAACGTCGCCGCGGCGGCGGGGCGCCCGGTCCGCTCCAGCGAGTGTAGCGCCCAGGCGGCGGCGCAGAGGGCGTCGGCCGTCCCGAGGTCGAGTCGATTGCACTTGCGGTGCGGCGGGACCGAGGGCAGGAGCTTCACGGCCGGGATGCAGAAGGCTCGCGGGAGGCGACGGCGGGCCTCGGCCAGGAAGGGGCCGAGTTCGTCCTCCCCGTCCGCGTCGGGCCCGAGCCGCATTTCCAGGATGTCGCGGTCCAGGAGGTCCCGGGCGCGGGTGACGGGGATGCCGAAGCCCGACGGCAGGACGGCCGGTGTGGCCGGATGCGCGGCCAAGAGGTCGGTGAGGAATTCCCAGACGGCTCCCGCGTGCGGGAAGGCATGGAGATCGGCGGCCCGGTCCTCGTCCCAGAGGACCGCCTTCCACGTGCGAGGAGTGTACTGGATGCCGAGGGAGAGCATGGCGTCACTTCCCCTGCGTCGGTCGGCTGAGTTTACCTGAGGTTGCGGTGAACCGCAACGCACGCGAAGCACGCAAAGAGAACGCCCCGAAATGCAGGGGGATCTGATAAGAGAATGCAGAAGACCCGTGGGATGATTCGTTCCTGTGAGGACACGACGGATCCTTCCACCCTGGCTGCCGTTGCGGTCTTGGCGAGCTTTGCGGTGAAACTCCGACTGAGTCTACCGATTTCCCGGCTGCGGGACAAGCCCCGATTCGTCGGGGCCGCCGCCGGGCGGGCGAAACCCGGTTGACCTGATCCGAACCTCGTGGCATCCTGAGTCGGATGCAGGTGCGGGTTCCGCGCACCGGTGGAAGACGCACACGGGCTCGACGGAGAGGACACAAGCCAGGGAGGCGACGAATGACGACGGCATGTGCGGACGCGAGCGGGTATGACGCGGCTCGGCGGGGGGCTGGTGGGCGGCTCGATCGATGGGCCGCGCTGGGACTGGCGTTGGTGCTGACTCTGCTGGCGGCCGCGCCGGCCGTCGAGGCGAAGACCCGCCGGGTCGCCCCGTCCCGGCCCGCGGCCGCCCCGCCCATCTCGGCCACCACGCCCGCGTGGATCGTGATCAACGCCGCCTCCGGCGAGGAGCTGTTCCGGCAGGAGCCCGACCGGCCGGGGGCGCCCGCCTCCATGACGAAGATGATGCTGGCGCTGCTCACGCTGGAGGCGATGCGGGACGGGCAGCTCAGGCTCAGCGATCCGGTGCGCGCCTCGCGCCTGGCCAGCAAGATGGGCGGCTCGCAGGTCTATCTGAAGGAGGGGGAGGAGTTCCCGGCGGAGGAGATGATGGCGGCGCTCCTGATCGGCTCCGCCAACGACGCGGCGGCGGCACTGGCCGAGCGCCTCACGGGCAGCGTGGAGGCAACCGTCCGCCGGATGAACGAGCGGGCGGCGGCGCTCCGGCTGACGCAGACCCGGTTCGGGTCGGTGCAT
>JBGPQZ010000251.1:0-4788 GCA_041489335.1 Methylomirabilia bacterium | reverse complement strand
CCGTGCGGCCCTCCACGCCGTGCCGTGCAAGAAAATCTTTGCACGACGGGCAGAAGGGACAGCGGACCGATGGCGTACTGGCCGAAACCAGCCCAGCCGGAATCCAGAAATCGGAATCTGGTGCAAAATTCAGGAAGTAACTTACCGAACGAGCCGATACCCGCAGGCCTTCACGAGACGATCCCGCCGCCGCACCGCATAGCCGATCGCTGACGTGGTGGAGCGCTCGGGGGCGTCACGTCGGCCCGCGCGAGGCATCGTCCGCTCCGCTCGGGTCGCAGGGATGGAAATTGAGTTACTTAAGGGCATCCCCCATTATTCGACGGTAATCGGCGGCGCACTTGGACCGGGGGGTACTCTCACCATTCCCGGGAAGAATGCCTGACCCAAGCGTGCATGCTTCCATGGTGTCGGGGGACGTCCCCCATTACAGACGTCCCCCATTACACCGTCGTTGGGACCTGACGTCCGTCATGATCCATCACTTCTGGCAGCACTATGGCTGTGACATCTGGCCCGTCATCCCTTGTAGTAAAGCAAAAAGCGAAGAAAGAAGCAACGTTGTGGCGGCCCGCCTGGCACCGGCCTTCCCCCAACGTCCACGGGGTCGGCACCCTCACGTTCGTCACGAGGCTACACCTGGGTTCGCTGCACGCTACGGCCTGTGCGGTTGCGCGCGTCCCTCGGGGACACGCTCGTCAGGGAACTCAGCGCTTCCGGTTACCCGGGGTACCCACGCAGTGGGTCCCCTCCCTCGAGCTACCTGGGCGGACTGCCAACTCCCAGGGCCGGACTTCCACCGGCAAGTCCTACGGTATCCACGGCATACGGACGTTGCATCCTACGTATCCTGGCGTTTCCCGAGAAAGCACGCTTCCCCAGAAGGACAACAGCCCTTTGGAGGTCGCTCGCCTCCAAAGGGCCGTCGATTTTGCACGCCAATACGAGCCGGCATCCCTGCCCTCTCCAAGCCGATCGCAGGGGGACCGTGGTCACCGAAGAAGACGCTACTCCTCACCGGCGCGGTGCATCAAGGCGATTCTGGCACGCAGGGGCGGACCATGGACGACGGGCGATAGGGGACGGACGATGGACCATGGACCATGGACGACGGACCATGGACGATCGACGGGAACTGGGGGTTAGGGATTGGGGGCTGAGCTCGAATGCCCGCCACCGCAGGATCTCGTAGGTCCGATCGTCCAGTTGAATCTGCGTGCGTTTCATAGCCTCCTCCGCCGAAATCCGCCCTGGATGTCACCATGCCACCATGCTTGCGATGATGTCAATCATCGCTACGCCCGGAAGCCAAGACGGCCCGAGCCTTGCGACTCGGGCCGTCGTCAATCGCGGATAACGCACCTACCAGCGCATCCGCACCCGGTAGTTCACCGTGACCTTCCCGTCCTTGGGAACCTCCACCACATACTGGAGGGTGTGGGCCTCGATCTTCTCGTACGGGTGGCTGCTCTTCACGACCTCCCAGTCCCCCGGCACCGGCTCGATGATCGTGACCTCCACGTCTTCCTTCTTATGATTCCGGAGCTGCACGTCCCATTCGGTCTCGTATACGTTCCAGGCGATCTTCTTCCAGTCGCGCTGGGTCCGCTCGCCCACCACATCGAAGGCCTCCCCCATCTTGATCTTCACCTTCTCGTTCTTCGGCGTGTGGTCGATCGTATCCTCGCCGATGAACTGGAGGCTCTTGTCGGCGGCCGCCTTGTAGACGCGGATCGTGCCCTTGGGGAGCGGCACACCCAGCCGCTGCTTCTCCGTGTTGGCGATCTCCAGGAACACGCCCACCTTCTGGTTCCCGAGCGGCGTGCCGAGCTGGCTGCGGTAGTACTGGCTGACCCCGTAGAAGCGAAGCTCCTTTTTGATGGGGATGTCGTTGGCGGTGAGCAGGCTGATTTGCTTGGTCTGGTTCTGCTTGATCGTGGTCCGGCCTTGCAGGGAATAAAGGTGATACTCGAAGAACGACTCCTCCTGGAACTGGCTGGGGGCGCCCGCCATCTTGGCCGCGGACTCCAGGACCATCCGCATCTCCTTCTTCGTCTGGACCCGGTTGATGTCGCCAGCCACCAGCCGGAGCGCCGCGTCGCCGTAGGTGGCCCCGCTCTTGTTGTCGATGGTCACCCATCCGGACAGGTCGCCGCCGTCATCCTTGGCGTTGAGCACCACCACGTAGTTCGCCTTCCACGTGATCCCGGAGGTGAGGTAGGAGGCCTCGACGCGCTGCGGCCGTGCCGTGCCGCTCGTGAGCAGCCAGACCAGCGTCGGCTTGGGGATCAGAGTATCGGGCAGCTCGGGCAGGATCACCCGCCCGGGGTGGCCGAGGTGGATCTGCCCGTTGATCTGGTAGATCGGCCCGTTGTTGTTGCTCAGCAGGACGGCCTCCACCAGGGTGCCGTCGCCCGCCATGAGCTTGACCTTCTTCCCCACGAACTTGTCCAGGAGCTTCTGCGGGTTGAGCAAGTCGTACTCGTAGTTCTGCTCCAGGATGCGCACCCCCGCCGCATCGGTCAGCGACTTGAGGTGGACGCTGGTGGGGTCGATCTGCGCCGCCACGTCCATGAATCGGAGCTCGTGCGTCCCGACGGCCAGTTGCAGCTCGCGCACGTCCTTCACCAGCCCCAGGTTGCCGTTGTAGATGGTGACGGAGATCTCCTTCTGCGAATCCTGCGTCACCGTGCCGCGGCTGGGCGGGGCGGCCGCGGCGGTGTGTGCCAGCATGAGACATCCCACCAGCCCGATGATGTATCCCGTGATCCTGCGCATCGCGTCTCCTCCTCTGCAAGTGCGTTCGTATGACATCCGAACCGCCATCGCAGGGTAAGACTGATGCCCGCAGAAAAAGTTCCCGAGACAATCCCGGGTCCGAGATTCTTGAACCGCCAGGTGGTCATGACCGTTGACGGTCACCACGCCGGATGAGAATCGGCTCCGGGATGCCCCCTCACCCACCCCTCTGCCCATCGTGTGGGGAGAGGAATGGGTGAGGGGTGCGCCGGTGCCTGCGAGACTGACGGGACGCGACCCGCCGCCCGCGGTCCCTCAGTCCTGTCGCAGCCGTAAGTTAAATAACTTAAGGGCGTCCCCTAATTCGATAATGTCATGCCCGTCCCCTCTTGCACGTGGCAATCGGGCAATGCGGAACCCCGAATTGCCGCGTCGCCGGATCGCCCAGTTGCCTTCCCTTGACGGTCATGACCACTTGGCGGTTTGACTCTTCGGTCGGGACGGGGGCGAGAGGCGTCAGCGGCAGCGGGCGGCGAGGAGGTCGCGAGCGGCGGCGGCCTCGCGGGCCTGGGGGTGCTGGCTCAGGGCCGAACGGAGGATCTGGCAGCCGGCCTGGTCGCCCATCAGGAGGCGCGCCTCACCCTGCCCGTACAGGGCTGTGGGCACCTGCCGATGGTTCGGGTACTGTCGAAGGAAGGTTTCGTATTCGGTGGCCGCCTCGGCGTGCCGCCCGACGGCGAGATAGGCGGAGGCCAGATAGAAGCGGGCATCGCCGATCCGGCGGTCCGTGCTGTGCCCGGCGAGGAACGCCCGGAACGACTCGATGGCTTTGGGGTAATCCCGGCTGGCAAATGCCGTGGCCCCGCTCGAAAAGAGCTCACCCGCAGATCCCGCCGCCTGCGGCGCGGCCTCGCGCTCCTTGGCCGGAACGGCTCTCATCGCCAGGGCGGCCTCGCGCTCTTTCTCTTTGGCCGGGGCACCCGTCAGCGCCGGGGCGATGTCTTTCACCTCCCGCCTTGCGGGAGCCGCGGGGGGCGGTGGGGCGAGCTTCGAGGCCGTCTCCACGGACTCGGCTCGTCTGGCCGGAAGGACCGGCGCAGGAGCGGATGCAGGAGCCGGGGCTTCGAGGGCCACCCCCTTCTGCTCCTTGCGTGGGGCGCTCTCTTCCACCTTGAGGGCGCCCTCCGGAATCGTCGGCGTTGGGGCGGTCTTCGGAGGCACGTCGGCCGGCCGGGGCGCGGCCTCGCGCCTGGCCATCCGCGCCTCGCGGCCGCTGGGCGCCGGCATCCCCGTGGGCGCGCTCACCTCCGGCTGCGGCGCGGTTTTGGCCTCGGGCACAGGTGGCGTGGGTGCTGCCGGGACGACCTGACGAGCCGTCGGGGCGGGCACTCGCACGTCGGCCGCCTGGCGGATCTCAGGCGACCGCTGGAGCAACCACGTTCCCACCAGGAGCAGGACCACCAGAGCGGCGGCATGCAGGGGAACCTTCATGCGGAGGGGGAAGAAGAGCGCCTGGATGGCGGTCTGCCAGCGAGAAGGGGCTTCGATCCGCTCCATGACCCGCGCCGCAAACCCCGGAGACGGCTCGCTCTCGCCGAGCGTCACGAGCGCGCGCATCGCCTTGCGGAATTCCGCCCATTCGGCCTGGCAGGCTGGGCAGCCGTCCAGATGCTGACTCAGGGCCGCCAGGGGCGAACCGGAGAGGGTGCCGTCGTACAGATCCGTGAAGGCCGCGCGGGCCTCGTCGCACGTCATGCCTCGCCCCCCTCGATCAGGTGCGGCCGCAGTCGCGCCTTCAGATCCATCCGGGCACGGTGGAGCCGCGACCGGACCGTCCCCAGCTCCAGGCCGAGCGTCTGCGCGATCTCGGCATAGGTCATCCCCTGGATGTCCCGCAGGATCAGGACCAGCCGGTCGCGGTCTTCGTGGCTGAAAAGGCGGGCGCAACCGTTGCGCTGCGGTGTCAGCAAGCCCTTGCTCTGGTAAAACCGCAACGCCCGCAGCGTGACCCCCGACTCGCGGGCGAGTTCCCCAATGGTAATACTGTCT
>JBGPQZ010000250.1:0-4802 GCA_041489335.1 Methylomirabilia bacterium | reverse complement strand
GGTCGTCGTCGAGATTCCGGGCGGGGCCGAGCTCGCGCCCCTCGCCCTGATCCGGCGCGGCCGGACCGAGCGGGTCCGCGGGATCTCCGCGGTGGCCGGGCTCCCCCGGACCGTCGCGGAGCGGCAGCGGAGCCGCGTCCTGGCGCGCCTCGAGGAGGCGGGTCTCTCCGCCGAGATCGAGGTCGCGGAGCTCCGTGCGCTGGACCCCGGCTCGTTCCTGTTTCTGGTGGCGGAGAGCGAGGGGGGGGCCGCGGGCTTCTCCGCCCTGGGCGCGCGGGGGAAGCCGGCGGAGGAGGTGGCGGAAGAGGTCGTGGCCGAACTCCTGGCCTTCCTGCGCGCCGATGCTGGCTGCGACCCACACCTCGCCGATCAGCTCCTCGGGGCCATGGCCCTCGCCCCCGGCACCTCGCGGCTCACGACCACGCGCGTCACCTCGCACCTCCGCACCACCCTGGAGGTGGCCCGGCAGATCCTGGGATGCCCGGTGCAGCTCCGCGGCGAGGAAGGCGAGCCCGGCACCGTGACGATGCAGGGGGGGGCGCCGAGAAACGCGCGTAGAGCGTCGACCGTCGAGCGTGGAGCGACGAGCGACGAGGCGCAACGGTCTTCCGTTCCCGACGCTCCACGCTCCACGCTCCACGCTCCACCGGGCGGGCACCCTCTGGGTGGCCATGCGCCGCGCGCGCGCAAGGCCCGCGCGGCGGACGGACCGGCCATCCAACAGATCCTGGCGCACTTCGCCGCCAAGGGAGAGCTGCTGCCGCGCACCTTGAACGAGGTGTACCAGCACCTGCGGGATTTCTTCGTCTGCGAGGCGGGCGCGGAAGTGGCCGGGGTCTGCGCGCTCTCGCTCTACTGGGAGGACCTGGCCGAGGTCCGCTCCCTCGCCGTCCTCGAGACCCACGGGGGACGGGGCCTGGGCTCGGCCCTGGTGACGGCCTGTGTCGAGGAGGCGGCGGCACTCGGGATCCGGCGCGTCTTTGCCTTGACCTATCGGCAACCCTTCTTCGAGCGGTTGGGGTTCCGGGTCATCCAGAAAGAGGAGCTGCCCCAGAAGATCTGGAAGGACTGCATTCACTGTGCGAAGTTCACTTGCTGCGACGAGATTGCGTTGATCCGCGACACGCAGATGGGGAATGACCAATGACCAAATTCCAATGACCACTTCGGAAGCTGCCATTGGACATTTGCCATTGGACATGGGTCATGGTTCGCCCGATGCCGAAGACCTGCGAGAAGTGCGGTCGGCTGATGCCGGACGGCGCCCTGGCGTACGAGGTGCGGATCCAGGTCGCGGCCGACTTCGACGGCGTCCTGCCGGTGGCCGAAGCGGAGGCGGACCTCCCCGGGCAGATGCATGACCTCGTGGCGGCCATGGAGCACGTGGATCCCGACCGGCTCCTACGCGAGGTGGTCCATAGCGAGCGGCACCTCCTCTGCCCGGAATGCCGGGATCGCTATCTGGCGAATCCCCTGAACCTCCCCCTCGATCCGGGGCTGGCGGAGCACGCGGGTGACTGACCCGAGCGGAACGCCGCTGCCTGCGGCCATCGGAAGAGAGAGGACTTCGTGTGCCCGGGAGGGCACAGCTGGAGACTGCCGATGAAGCGGGCACTCGTGTTCGGGATCGCGGTCGGCCTCTGCATCGCCGTCGTGTACCTCTCGGGCCTCCTGGAGCTGCCCGAGGCCCGCACCGTGGACCTGCGCTTCGATCTCCGCGGCCCGCGGGCCCCCAGCTTTCCCATCGTCATTGTCACGGTGGATGACGACTCGCTGGCGGAGATGGATCGGCAACGGCCCTGGCCTCGCTCCTACCATGCCAAGGTCATCGAACAGATTGCCAAGGACAACCCCCTGGCAACCGGCGTGGACATCCTCTTCGCCGAGAAGAGCCAGGACCGGGACGATCAACTGCTCGGCCAGACGGTCGCCCGCGCCAAGCGGGTGGTCCTGGGGATGACCCTCCGGAGCATCGCCACGCAGACCAGCGTGGGCGTCACCCAGATGCGGGAGATCGTGGAGCCTCCGATCCCGGTCATCCGGGAGGGGGCGGCCGGCCTGGGGTTCGTGGAGCTGGGGCGCGGCAAGGACGCGGTGGTGCGCTTGGCGGTCCTCCGGCGGCAGCACGCCGGGCAGATGCACCAAAGCTTCACCAACCAGCTCTTCAACCTAGTCGCCAAGGACCTCGGCGCGGAGGGGAGCGCGTCCGCCCGCCGCGGCTCTGCCTGGGTCAACTTCCGGGGGCCGAGCGGGACGTTCCCGACCTACCCGTATTATCAGGTCTACCGGGGAGAGCTGCCGCCCGGGACCTTCGAAGGCAAGATCGTCCTGGTCGGGGTCGCCGCGCTCAGCCTGCACGACCGCCACGCGGTCCCGTTCGCGGGTGCGAACTGGCTGCCGAGCGCCACCGAGGCCGGCCTCCGGAAGGGTTACGACCCCGAGGCGCTCCTCATGCCCGGCACCGAGATCCAGGCGAACCTGCTGGACACGCTGCTCCAGGACGACCCGATCCGCCGGGTGCCGGGGAGCGTGACGCTGCTGCTCACCTTCGGCCTGGCCGTAGGGGGCGCGGTCATCGCCGGCCGACTCCGGCCGCTCAAGGCGATCGCGGGCGCGGCTGGGTTGGCCGTGGGCTACCTGATCCTCGTGCAGCTCGCCTTCGTCTGGGGGAACCTCTGGCTCGAGCTGGTGCCGGTCCTCTCGGCGCTCCTCTTGGGCGCGGGGACGATGGTCGCCGTCAGCTACATGCAGGAGGAGCGGGTGCGGCGCGAGTACGCCCGCTTCTTCTCGCCGGTGGTGGCGCGCCAGATCGCCGAGGATCACAGCGGGGCGGCCCTGGCGGGGAAACGGCGCGAGATCTCGGTCCTCTTCAGCGACATCCGGGACTTCACCTCGATCTCCGAAGGGCTGACGCCGGAGGATGTGGTGGAGCTTTTGCGGGAGTACTTCAACACCATGGTGCCCATCGTCCTGAAGCATGGGGGGACGCTGGACAAGTACGTGGGCGACGCCATCATGGCCCTCTTCGGCGCGCCGCTGCCGCAAGAGGATCACCCCGCGCGGGCCGCCCGCGCCGCGCTGGAGATGATCGCGCAGCTCCCGCACCTGTCGCCGAAGTGGGAGGCCAAGTCCGGCCGGCCACTGCGCATCGGAGTGGGCATCAACACGGGCGACGCGGTGGTGGGCGTGATGGGGGCCGACCACCGACGGGAGTATAGCGCCATCGGGGACACCGTGAACCTGGCGTCCCGCCTGGAGGGGACGACCAAGGAGTTCAAGACGCCGGTGGTGATCAGCCAATACACCGCGGACCGGATCAAGGAGCAGTTCCGGCTGCGCGAGCTGGCCGAGATCAACGTGAAGGGGCGCGCCGAGGCGGTGCGGGTCTTCACGATCGAGGGGGAAGGGATAACGGCAGAGGAGGGGGGCCTGCCTGCCGCGTCGTCCGCGGCGCAGGCGGGGAGCAGAGGAGCGGGGGAGCACGATGAGGCGACGCTGCACGCTCCATGACCTGCCTGCCGCGCCCAACGCGGCGCAGGCAGGGCCACGAGGAGAGGACGCATGGATGAGCTCACGGAGGCGATGCGGAGGCAATTCGAGGCGGCGGCGAACCTGCCGCCCGCGGAACGGCGGGCGGAGGTCCTGCAGATCCTGGTGACGACCGCGAAGGAGGCCTTCGACCTGTACGCGGACGAGCTGGCGATCCTTTTGCTCAGCCCGGATCGCGTGCTGCTGCAATTCGTCTATCCCCCGGAGCTGGCGCGCGGCAACACGTTCCCGGTGGCGGTCCCGAGCCTGGCCGGCCACGTGGTGGAGACAGGGGAGAGCCTCTGCGACAACACGGTGCGGGAGGTCCCGCACCTGGCGTTCTACGAGCGGGTGCCCATCCTGGCCTCGGAGCCCGTGAACATCCAGAAGCTGCTGGCGGTCGCGCTGCGCGGCGCGGACGGGCGCCCCTGCGGCGTGATCGAGGTGAGCCGACGGGGAGCCAGCCTGGAGGAGGCCGGGCCGGATTTCGGCCCGGAAGAGCAGGCGCGCCTGGAGCGGTTCGGGGTCGAGGCGGGTCCCACCCTGGAGGCGGCGTTCCTGGCGGAGGGGGCGTGACCCCTGCCCCCGGTGGGGCGGGCCCGGTACCTCCCCAGATATAGGGTTACCCTTGACACGCAGTACATTCTCTGGTACAAGCTCATCCCTAATCCGGTGGTGATCGCAGCGATCTGATGTTGGCATCATGCAACGTTCCATCCGAAAACGGGGGGCTCTCATGAAGCGGGGCACGGTATCTCCGGGCAGCATCCAATTCATCTTCATCCTGATTCTTGCCTCTCTCCTCGTCGCGCTGGGCGCGCCGGCCCGGGCCCAGGTCCCCACGGAATCGGATGTGTACGTGGACCGCGGGGTCCTGGCCTACGACGGGCGACAATACCCGCAAGCCCTCGAGGCCTTCCAGGAGGCCTTGCGGCTGACCCCCGACAACGTGAACGCGCTGTACTATACGGGGCTCACGTACATGGCGATGGACCAGCCCGCGGCGGCGGTGGAGCCCCTGGAGCGCGCCCGGCAGCTTGCGCCCAACGACCTCGACGTCGCCTTCCAACTGGGGGTGGCTTACTTCACGCAGCAGCGCTACGACCGGGCCGAGCCCCTGATGCGCGAGGTTATCGCACGGGAGCCGAAGCGGCAGAACGTCGGCTACTACGTGGGCTTCATGGAGTATCGGAAGCAGAATTATCGCGAGGCGCTGCGCCACCTGCGAGCGAACGTGCCGAGCGACGAGAACTTCGCACAGCTCAGCCGCTTTT
>JBGPQZ010000249.1:0-4810 GCA_041489335.1 Methylomirabilia bacterium | reverse complement strand
GCATCATTACCTCGCCCACCGGCGCCGTGATCCGGGACATGCTCACGATCCTCGGCCGCCGCTTTCCCGGCCTGGCCGTTCTGATCCATCCGGTGCAGGTGCAGGGAGAGGGGGCCGCTCCCGAGATCGCCGCCGCCATCGCCCGGATGGGCAGGCGACCCGACCTGGACGTCCTGATCGTGGGGCGCGGCGGGGGCTCGCTGGAGGACCTGTGGGCCTTCAATGAAGAGGTGGTGGCTCGGGCGATCGCCGCCTGCCCGATCCCGGTGATCTCGGCGGTGGGGCACGAGACGGACGTCACCATCGCGGACTATGTGGCGGATCTGCGGGCCCCGACCCCCTCGGCGGCGGCGGAGCTGGTGGTGGCCCAGCGGGACGAACTCACCCAGCGCGTGGACGAGCTTCTCGCCAGGGCCGAGGCCGAGATGGCGAGCCTGCTCGCGCATCGGCGCGACCGGGTCCGGATGCTCGGCCGGCACCTCCTGCTGTTGAGCCCCGTGGCGCAGTTCGGGCGCCAGACGGAGCGGTTGCAGGGACTGCGTCGGCGCCTGTCCGCCTGGTGGGACCTCACCGCCCTCAGGCGGCGCGAGCGGCTGGGCGGCCTCGCGGGAAAGCTGGAGTCGCTCAGCCCGCTTCAGATCCTGGCCCGCGGGTACAGCATCTGCTTCGCCCTCCCGGGGCGAACGATCCTGAAGGCGGCCGCCGAGGCCGCGGTCGATTCCGCGGTGGCCGTCCGCCTGCATCAGGGTGAACTGACGTGCGTGGTGAAGGCCATTCGCCAGATGGGGGAGACCTAGATGCCAGAGCCGACGTTCGAAGAAGCCCTGAGCCAGCTGGAGGCGTTGGTGGCCCGGCTGGAGGCCGGGGATCTTCCCCTGGAGGAGGCCCTGCGGGCGTTCGAGGAGGGAGTCCGGCTGACGCGGCTCTGCTCGGCGCGCCTGGAGGACGCCGAGCGGCGCGTGCACCTCTTGAGCCGCGCCGCGGACGGGGCGGAAGCCGAGGTCCCCTTCGGCCTCGGGACTGACGAAGAAGGAGACGGGCATGCCTGACCCGGACGTGTCTGCGGGGCTGAATGACGTCATGGCCGAACGGCGAAGGCTCGTGGATGCCGCGCTGGAGCAGTATCTTCCCGCGGAGAGCGAGCGACCCCCCAAGATCCACGAGGCCATGCGCTACAGCGTCTTCGCCGGCGGGAAGCGGCTGCGCCCCCTCCTCGCGCTCTTCGCCTGCGAGGCGGTGCGCGGCAGGGTCGAGGACGCCTTGCCCGCGGCCGTGGCGCTGGAGATGATCCACACCTATTCGCTGATTCACGACGACCTGCCGGCCATGGATGACGACGACTACCGGCGTGGGCGGCCGACCTGCCACAAGGCGTACGGGGAGGCCATCGCCATCCTGGCGGGGGACGCCCTCTTGACCCAGGCTTTCCAGGTGCTTTCCGAGGCAAAGGCGTCCTGCGTCACGGCGGAGCGGCGCCTCCGGATCATCGCCGAGATCGCCGCCGCGGCCGGCAGCGTCGGTATGGTGGGTGGCCAGACCATGGACATCCTGGCGGAGGGGCAGGCGCTCGATCCCGCGACGCTGCTCGATCTCCACACGCGAAAGACGGGCGCCCTACTCCGCGCCTCGATCCGGGTGGGCGCCCTGGCCGGGGGGGCGGACGAGGCGGCCCTGGCGAGCCTCACCCGCTACGGGGAGCGGATGGGCCTGGCGTTCCAGATCGTGGACGACATCCTGGACATCGAGGGGAGCAGCACAGAGATGGGGAAGAGCGCCGGCAGCGACCTCCGGAAGAAGAAGGCGACATATCCGGCGGTCCTCGGCTTGGAGGCGTCCCGGCGCGAGGCCGCCCGCCTGCTCGCCGAGGCGAAGGAGGCCCTCCGGCCGCTTCGCGACGGGGGGCGCATCCTCGCCGCCCTGGCGGATTTCGTGGGGAACCGGCGGCACTGACGGGGACGGGTAAGACGTAAAACGTAAAACGTGAAAGAGGACGCAGCGTGTATCTCGAGCAGATCGATTCTCCGGCGGATCTCCGGCGCCTGGGCCGCGCGGTCCTGCCCAAGGTGGCCGAAGAGATTCGTGAACTGATCATCCAGACGGTGGCCAAGACCGGCGGCCACCTGGCCTCCAACCTGGGCTCGGTGGAGTTGACCTTGGCCCTCCACTACATTTTCGATTCTCCCGAGGACAAGATCCTCTGGGACATCGGGCACCAGACCTATCCTCACAAGATCCTCACCGGTCGCCGGGATCGGTTCCCGACCCTGCGCCAGGAACAGGGGCTGAGCGGATTCACCAAGCGGGAGGAGAGCCCCCACGATCCCTTCGGGGCGGGCCATGCGGGGACCGCCATCTCCGCGGCCGTGGGGATGGCGGAGGCCCGCGAGCTGCTCGGCAAGCGCTACCGGGTGGTGGCGGTGGTGGGGGACGGGGCCCTCACCTCGGGTCTCTCCTGGGAGGGATTGGACCAAGCGGGCTCCCTGCGGCGGGATCTCCTGGTGATCCTGAACGACAACAGCATGTCCATCTCGCCCAACGTGGGGGCCGTCTCTGCCTACCTGAACCGGGTCCTCATCGGACGGTTCGCGACGCGGGTGCGCGCCGAGACCCAGCACCTCCTGGAGCACATCCCGCGGGTGGGACCGCGCGCGGCCGAGATGGCGAAGCGCGTGGAGCAGATGGCGAAGGGGCTGGTCACTCCCGGGGTCCTGTTCGAGGAGCTGGGATTCACCTACATCGGGCCCATCGACGGCCACAACCTGGACCACCTGCTCACCACCCTCGCCAACGTGAAGGCGCTCAAAGGGCCAGTGCTGATGCACGTGGTCACGGTGAAGGGCAAGGGCTACGCCCCGGCCGAGGGGGACGCGGTGAAGTGGCACGGCGCGGCCCCGTTCGAGGTGGAGACGGGGAACTTCAAGAAGAAGGCCGCACCCATGACCTACACCGAGGCCTTCGCACAGGCCCTGATCAAGCTGGCGGACGAGGATCCGCGCATCGTGGCGGTGACGGCGGCCATGGCCGAAGGGACGGGCCTGGCCAAGTTCCGGCAGGCGCATCCGACGCGCTGCTACGACGTGGGCATCGCGGAGCAGCACGCCGTGGTCTTCGCCGCGGGCCTGGCCGCCCAGGGCATGCGCCCCGTGGTGGCGATCTACTCGACCTTCCTGCAGCGCGCCTACGACCAGGTGATTCACGACGTGTGCGTGCAACGGCTCCCGGTCACGTTCGCAGTGGACCGGGCCGGCATCGTGGGCGACGACGGGCCGACCCACCAGGGGCTCTACGACCTGGCCTTCCTGCGGACCGTGCCCCAGATCGTGCTGCTGGCCCCCCGGGACGAGAACGACCTCCAGCATTGCCTCAAGACGGCGCTCTCCTCTGGCGGCCCGGCCGCCCTCCGCTACCCGCGCGGCGCGGGCTGCGGCGTCCCCATCGACCAGGAGGCGATGGCGTTTCCGCTGGGGACGGCCGAGCTCCTGCGGGACGGCTCGGACCTCCTCCTCTTGCCCCTCGGCCCCCTGGTCCGGCCGGCGCTCCTGGCGGCGGAGTGCCTGGCGGGGGCCGGAATCTCGGCGGCGGTCATCAATCCCCGCTACGTGAAGCCGCTGGACCGGGAGCTCATCCCCGAGGTGGCACGCCGGGTGGGGAGGGTGATCACGGTCGAGGAGCACGCCCTGGCGGGGGGGTTCGGCGCCGCCGTGCTGGAGTTGTTCGAGGAGCTCGGCCTCGCGCGAATCCAGGTGAAGAGGCTGGGTGTCCCCGACTGTTTCGTCGAGCAAGGGGCGCCGGCCGCCATGCGGGAGTGCTTCGGCCTCTCGGCGGAGGGGATCCAGGCGGCGGCCGAGGCGCTGGTCAAGGTGCGCGTGCTTCCCGCGCGCCGGGGCGAGGGCGCGGCGTGAGCGTCCCGCGCCGCCGACTCGACCTCCTCTTGGTGGAGCGGGGCCTGGCGACGAGCCGGGAGGAGGCCCAGCGGCTGCTCCTGGCGGGGAAGGTCCGGGTGGCCGGGCAGCGGGCGGAGAAACCCGGCAGCCTGGTTCCGGCCGAGGCGCCGGTCGAGGTGACCGGACCGGCTCACCCCTTCGTGAGCCGGGGCGGCGTGAAGCTCGCCCGCGCCCTCCAGGTCTTCGACGTGGATCCCTCTGCGCGGGTCTGCCTGGACGTGGGGGCCTCCACGGGCGGCTTCACGGACTGCCTGCTCCAGGCCGGGGCGAAAGAGGTCATCGCGGTGGACGTGGGCTATGGGCAGTTGCACGCCCGGCTGCGGGGCGATCCCCGCGTGCACGTCCTGGAGCGGACCAACATCCGGCACGTGGAGGCGCCCCAGCTCCCCGTGGTGCCCGACCTGGCGACGGTGGACGTGTCGTTCATCTCGCTCAAGCTGGTGCTGCCCGTCCTGGTGAGGCTCCTGCGGCCGCCCTGGGACATCATCGCCCTGGTCAAGCCCCAGTTCGAGGTCGGGAAGGGGCAGGTCGGGAAGCGCGGGGTGGTGCGCGATCCCGCCCAGCACCGGGCGGTGCTGGAAGAGATCGCCGCGCACGCCCTGGGGCTGGGCTGCGTGGTCGCCGGGATGGAGGCCTCACCCATCCTCGGCCCCATGGGCAATCGCGAGTTCCTGCTCCACGTGCGGAGCGAGGGAGTGGCCGGCGCGGTGGCGGACCTCGTCTCGCAGGCCCTGGTCGAACCCGCGGAGGGCAGTTGAACGCGGTGAAACGTCTCGCCTGAGACAAGGAGCGCTCGTGTCGATGCAGCGGATCGGAATTGCCGTCAAGCCCAAGAAGCCGGAGGCGGGGCCCGTCCTCACGGGGCT
>JBGPQZ010000248.1:0-4812 GCA_041489335.1 Methylomirabilia bacterium | reverse complement strand
CTGAAGAAGATCGTCGCCGTGGATCCCAAGGTTCAGCACATTCCGCTCTTCCGAGGCGTCAACGTCATCGCGCCGAATCACCACGAGGCCGCCGCCGCGGCGCGCGTGCTGGTGCGCGGCGAGGCCGAGCTCCTCCGGGTGGGGGAGGTCCTGCTCCGGCGGCTCAAGGCCCGGGCGGTCCTCATCACCCGGGGCGAGCAGGGCATGTCGCTCTTCGAGGTGGGCAGGCGCGTGACGCACATCCCGACCTTCGCCCGCGAGGTGTACGACGTGACCGGGGCCGGGGACACGGTCATGGCGGGGCTGTCGCTGGGCCTCGCCGCGGGGGCCTCCATGCGCGAGGCGGCGGTCCTCGCCAACTACGCGGCCGGCGTCGTGGTCGGCAAGCGCGGGACGGCGACGGTGAGCCGGGCGGAGCTCCTGCGCGCGATGCAGGAGGGACGGGAGTGACGGAGTGCGGAATTCGGATTGCGGAATGCACGGGCCGATTCGGCGGGCTGAGCGGAGAGGGATCGAAACGGTGAGGCGCTCACAGCGGGACATCAAGGGCTGGCCGTCGGTGGCGCAACAGGAGCGGAGAACTCGGAGCTTCACATCCGCACTCCGCACTCCGCACTCCGCACTCGCTGGGCGGAGGGCACGCCCGTGACGCCGCGCATCGTGGGGATTATCCCGGCCCGCTACGCCTCCAGCCGGTTCCCCGGCAAGGCCTTGGCGGAGCTCTGCGGCAAGCCCATGGTACAGTACGTGGTCGAGCGGGCGACGCAGGCGCGGCTCCTCTCCGAGGTGCTGGTGGCCACGGACGATGGGCGGATCCTGGCCGCCGTGGAAGGGTTCGGGGGCCGGGCCGTGATGACCTCGCCCGACCACCCCTCGGGCACCGACCGGATCGCCGAGGTGGTCCAGCGCCTCCCCTGCGATCTCGTCGTGAACATCCAGGGGGACGAGCCGTTGCTCGATCCGTGCGTGATCGACCGGGCCGTCGAGCCCCTCGTCGCCGACCCGAGCGTGGAGATGGGCACGCTGGCGCGGCCCATGGGGATGGCGGAGGCGGCGGACCCGAGCAAGGTCAAGGTGGTCATCGACCGGCAGGGCTTCGCCCTCTACTTCTCGCGCGCCCGCATCCCCTACGTCCGCGAGGACGCGGCCGCGGCGAGCGACCGGCCGTACCTGCTCCATATGGGGCTCTACGTGTACCGCCGGGAGACGCTCCTCCGCTTCGCGACCCTCCCGCCGACCCCGCTGGAGCAGCAGGAGCGCCTCGAGCAACTCCGCGCGCTCGAGCACGGGATCCGGATCCAGGTGGTGGTGACCGAGCACGAGAGCTTCGGCGTGGACACGCCCGCCGATCTGGAACGCGTCCGGCGGATGATGCAGGGGTGATTTCAGATTTACGATTTCAGATTGCAGATTGAGGGAACCAAGGAACTCCGATCAGCTCCGGGGGCCAAATCTGCAATCTAGAATCTGCAATCTTCAATTTCCTGGAGGTGGTATGTCGACCAAGTTCATCTTCGTGACCGGTGGCGTGCTGTCCTCGCTGGGCAAGGGGCTGGCCTCCGCCTCCACTGGCAGCCTCCTGGAGAGTCGCGGCTTCAAGGTCACGCTGCTCAAATGTGACCCGTACATCAACGTGGATCCGGGGACGATGAGCCCCTTCCAGCACGGCGAGGTGTTCGTCACCGACGACGGGGCGGAGACGGACCTCGACCTGGGGCACTACGAGCGCTTCACGGAGGCCCGGCTGACCAAGGACAACAACATCACCACGGGGCAGATCTACTTCTCCGTCATCACGAAGGAGCGCCGTGGCGACTACCTGGGGAGCACCGTCCAGGTCATCCCCCACATCACGGATGAGATCAAGCGGGGCATCCTCCGGGTGGCGAAGGACATGGACGTCGTCATGGTGGAGGTGGGCGGCACCGTCGGCGACATCGAAAGCCTGCCCTTCTTGGAGGCGATTCGCCAGCTCAAGGCGGACGTGGGGCGCGAGAACGTTCTGTACGTGCACCTGACCCTGGTGCCGTACATGACCGCGGCCGGCGAGTTGAAGTCCAAGCCGACGCAGCACTCGGTCAAGGAACTCCTGGAGATCGGGATTCAGCCCGACATCCTGCTGTGCCGGGCGGACCGGGACCTGCCCAAGGAGATTAAGAAGAAGATCGCCCTCTTCTGCAACGTGTCGGAGAAGGCAGTCATCACGGCGCGCGATGTGAGCACCATCTACGAAGTGCCCCTCGCCTTCCACCGGGAAGGGCTGGACGCGCTGGTGATGCAGATGCTCGGCCTGCCGGAGCGGACGCAGGATCTGTCGGCGTGGGAGCGGATCGTCGCAACCCAGAGGAATCCCGCCCAACGGGTCACCATCGCGGTGGTGGGGAAGTATGTGGAGCTGCGGGACGCGTACAAGAGCCTGAACGAAGCCATCTCGCACGGAGGGATCGCCAACCAGTGCCAGGTGACGATCAAGGCCGTGGATGCGGAGAAGATCGAGCGCGATGGACCGAAGGAACACCTCTTCGACGTGGCGGGCGTCCTGGTCCCCGGCGGCTTCGGCGTTCGGGGCATCGAGGGGAAGATCGCCGCGATCACCTATGCCCGGGAGGAGCTGGTTCCCTTCTTCGGCATCTGCCTGGGGATGCAGTGCGCCGTGATCGAGTACGCGCGGAACGTGTGCGGGCTCGCCGGCGCCAACAGCCGCGAGTTCGATCCCCACACCCCCCATGCGGTGATCGACCTCCTGCCGGATCAGCGGGGGATCACGAATCTGGGCGGGACCATGCGCCTGGGCGCCTATCCCTGCCGGCTCACCACCGACTCCAGGGCGCAGCAGGCCTACGGGTCGACCGAGATCTCGGAGCGGCATCGGCATCGCTACGAGTTCAACAACGAGTATCGCGACGTCCTGAGCCAGCATGGCCTCCTGCTCAGCGGCTTCTCGCCCGACGGGAATCTGGTGGAGACCATCGAACTCCCGTCCCACCCCTGGTTCGTCGGCGGCCAATTCCATCCGGAGTTCAAGTCGCGCCCGCGCCGCCCGCACCCGCTCTTCCGGGAGTTCATCCGGGCGGCCCTCGCGTACCAGGAGCGGCGCGGGAAGGCGTAACGGTTAATGGCCAATTTCGCTGACAGGCGTCCAATGACTACCGAAGTTGCCATCGGGCCGGTGCGCGTCGGGGGCGGACATCCCCTCGCCCTAATCGCCGGACCGGGTGTGATCGAGAGTAGGACGCCCCTGCTCCAGCTGGGGGAGCGGCTAGTGCGGATTGCCGGCAAGGCGCGGACTTCCCTTGTCTTGACGGCATCCTTCGACAAGGCTGACCGGATGTCGCACCAGTCCGCGCGCGCGGCCGGGGCGCTGGAGGCCACTGTCATCGCCGGTTCCCGGGGGAGGGGCTGAGATGGCCCTCTACCTCAGGCTCCTGCGGCGGGCCTGGCCGTACCGGTGGCGGATCGCCCTGTCGTTTACCTGCATGCTCCTGGTGTCCGTGCTGAATGCCGTTTCCATCGCCAGCCTCCAGCCTGTCTTCGATGGGTTGTTTGGTCGCGCCGACCGCCTCAGCCTGCCCCCGGCGATTGCAGGCCTGCTCGGGGATTTGCCTGCCCGCATCAGCGCGTATGCGCAGGGGAACAAGATTGGTGTGCTCACCTGGGTCGTGGGGTTTGTCCTTGTCCTCTTCGTTGTGCGTGCGCTCTTGTCCTTTGTGGATGTGTACCAGGCGCGGTGGGTGGCCGAACGGATCCAGGCCGACCTGCGAGAAGAGATCTACTCCCATATTCATTCGTTGTCTTTGTCCTACTTCACGCGAACGCCGACCGGCGAGATCATGGCCCGCACCATCAACGATACCGGCCAGGTCGGCGCCAGCGTGATGGACCTGTTCCGCAATGCTCTGCGGGAGCCATTCAACGTTATTGGCCTCGTGGCTCTGATGTTCGCCATCGACTGGCAACTGGCACTGCTCTCGTTAATTGTCTTTCCTGCGGCGTTCTACCCCATCGTGCAATTCGGTCGCAAGATGCGAAAACGCGGGACACAGGTCCTCCAGAGGTACACCGAGTTGTACACACTCCTGCAGGAGGCGATTGCCGGTGTCCGAGTTGTTAAGGCCTTTTCGATGGAAGACTACGAACGGGAGCGTTTCAACACGCAAAATCGGAAGCTCTTTCGGGCGGTGCTCCGAAGCACGGTGGTGGACTCCCTCACTCACCCGGTCATGGAGAGTCTCGGGGCTATTGGAGTGGTCCTCGGGATTTGGGTGGGGGCCTACTTCGTCCTGTCCGGGCGATTGACGCCCGGGGCGTTCCTGGCGTTCCTCGGGGCCCTGGGTTCACTGTATCAGCCCATCAAACGACTGTGCCAAGTCAACAACAATATTCAGCAGGGGATTGCCGGCCTGACCCGGATCTACCAACTCTTGGACATGAAGAGCGAGGTAGTCGAGCGGCCCGAGGCTACCCCCCTCTCACCGATCCACGATTCTGTCCGGTTCGTCGGCGTGCGCTTTCGCTATGACGAGGAGCAGCCGATCCTCAACGACATCTCTCTGGAGGCGAGGCCGGGGGATCTGGTGGCTATCGTGGGGGCCAGTGGCGCGGGGAAGACGACGCTGGTGAACCTGATCCCCCGCTTTTACGATCCAACCGAAGGCGCGATCCTGATTGACGGGGTGGACATCCGGACGGTGACGCTCCGATCCTTACGCGAGCAGATGGGGATCGTGACCCAGGAGACGATTCTCTTCGACGACACGGTGTTCAACAACATCGCCTACGGGCGGCAAGATATCGATCCGGGGCGGGTGTACG
>JBGPQZ010000247.1:0-4860 GCA_041489335.1 Methylomirabilia bacterium | reverse complement strand
CACCAAGGAGCCGGCGCGGTCCTACGCGAGCTTGCCGATCCGAGAGAGGATAATCGTCGAGCGCCCCTTTCCTTTTCGAGGAATGTGTTATAAGTACAATCACTGTCATGAGAGACACTGAAGGCGGGGACGCGGATCGACCCGGCGCACTGCGCCGCGCCCTGGCCGCGATCTGCCACCACTGCCCGGTGTGCGAGTACGGCCGGCGACGCCCGGATTCCTTCCTCGGCAGGATCCTGCATCACCCGTGGCACGCCGACCACTGCCCGTTCTGGAAGGTGGAGCAGCAGGTGTATCCGCCGGCCAAAGCGGATGCCGGGGTCCCGCCCAGCCACCCGTGAGCCGATCCCGCCGCCGGTGCGCCTGCGTGCCCCGGCCCGAGCCACCCGGCGGGCACAGTCTCTCACGCCTCGCGCCATGGGAGGCTTGTCTTTTCCGATGAGTTGGGATATACGGTGACGCCGGAGGGTGTGATCCGACCATGGATCCAGGCCTGCTCTCGCGCATCCAGTTCGGCCTGACCGCGTCGTTCCACTACATCTACCCGCCGCTGTCCATCGGGCTGGGGGTGATCCTGGTCCTGACGGAGGCGCTCGCCCTCAAGACCCGGAATCCCCTCTTCCAGCAGATGACGCGCTTCTGGACGCGCATCTTCGGCCTCATCTTCGCCCTGGGGGTGGCCACCGGCGTCGTGCTGGAGTTCCAGTTCGGGACGAACTGGTCCACGTATTCCCGCTTCGTCGGGGACGTGTTCGGGAGCGCCCTGGCGGCCGAGGGCATCTTCGCCTTCTTCCTGGAGTCGGGGTTCCTGGCCATCCTCCTCTTCGGCTGGGACAAGGTGAGCCCGCGGGTGCACATGTTCTCCACGGTCATGGTGGCGCTGGGGGCGCACTTCTCCGCCATCTGGATCGTGGTGGCGAATTCCTGGATGCAGACGCCGGCCGGCTTCCACCTCGTGCAGGCCGCCCTGCGCCAGCGCGCCGAGATTACCGATTTCTGGACCATGGTGTTCAACCCGTCGGCCATGGTCCGGCTGAGCCACGCGGTGCTGGGGGCCTGGCAGGCCGCCGCCTTCTTCGTCCTCAGCGTGAGCGCCTACTATCTGCTCAGGCGGCAGCACCTGGAATTCGCCAAGGCCTCGATGCGGATCGGCCTGGTGGTGGCGGTCGTCGCCTCGCTCGGGTCGTTCGCCGCCGGCCACCAGAGCGCCCTGCTGGTGAGCCGCCACCAGCCGGCCAAGCTGGCGGCCATGGAGGGGCACTACCCCGCGTCCGCCCCGGCGCCCCTGTCCCTCTTCGGCTGGGTGGACGAGAAGGCAGGGCGCGTGGTGGGGATGAGCGTTCCCGGCATGCTGAGCTTCCTGGTCCACGGCGACACCACGAAGCCGGTGACGGGCCTCGCGGCCTTCCCGCCTGCGGACCGCCCGCCGGTCCAGCCGGTCTTCCAGGCCTACCACGCCATGGTGGGCATCGGGATGGGCCTGATCGGTCTCGCCCTCCTGGGCGCCTTCCTCTGGTGGCGGGGAACGCTCTTCGAGACCCGCTGGCTCCTCTGGGTCTACGTCTTCGCCGTGCTCGGCCCCCAGGCGGCCAACCAGCTCGGCTGGTTCACCGCCGAGGTGGGGCGGCAGCCGTGGATCGTGTACGGGCTGATGCGGACGAAGGATGCGGTGTCGCCGGCTCTGAGCGTGGGCCAGGCCCTGACCTCGCTGGCCATGTTCCTGACCATCTATCTGGCCCTCTTCGTCCTGTTCATCTACCTCCTGGATCAGAAGATCCGGCACGGCCCGGCGGCCGATGACCTGGAAATGGCGTATCACCGGCGGTGAGCGATGCTTGACCTCAACCTCGTCTGGTTCGGCCTCGTGGGCGTGCTCCTCACCGGGTATGCGATCCTGGACGGCTTCGACCTCGGGGTGGGGGCGCTCCACCTCCTGACCAAGAAGGACGAGCACCGCCGGTTGATGATCAACGCCATCGGCCCGGTGTGGGACGGGAACGAGGTCTGGCTGGTGACGTTCGGCGGGGCCCTGTTCGCGGCCTTCCCCGAGGTGTACGCCACCGTCTTCTCCGGCTTCTACCTGGCCTTCATGCTGGTCCTCTGCGTCCTCATCTTCCGGGCCGTGGCCATCGAGTTTCGCTCGAAGCTTCCCCTCCGCTGGTGGCGACGAATGTGGGACGTGAGCTTCTCGGTCGCCAGCATCGCCGTGAGCCTTCTGCTGGGGGTGGCGTTCGGCAACATCGTCTGGGGGGTCCCCCTGAGCGCGGAGCGGGAGTTCGCCGGCACATTCCTGGGCCTCCTGCATCCCTATGCGTTGCTGGTGGGGGTGACCACGCTGGCCCTCTTCATGATGCACGGGGCCATCTACACGGTGCTCAAGACCGAGGGCGAGCTCCACGCGCAGGCGCGGGGCTGGGTCAACAATGCCATCATCTTCTTCGTCCTCTGCTACGGCCTCACCACCCTGGCCACGCTCCTCTGCCTGCCCCACATGAGCCAGCACATGCGGGATTATCCCGTGTTCTTCGCGGTGCCCGTGCTCACCATGCTGGCCATCGCCAACATCCCGCGCGAGATCCACCACGGGCACGACGTTGCCGCCTTCTTCTCCTCCGCCGCGACCATGGCCGGCCTCATGGCCCTGGTGGCCATCGGCATCTTCCCCCACCTCGTCCTGTCGCGCCCGAGCCCGGAGCTGAGTCTCACCATCTACAACGCCGCCTCCTCGCCCAAGACGCTCCGCATCATGCTGGTCATCGCGGGGATCGGCGTGCCCATCGTCTTGGCCTACACGGCCGGCATCTACTACATCTTTCGCGGCAAGGTGAAGCTCGACCCGATGAGCTACTGACGGGCGCGCGACTGCCCGGCACATGGAGTACTCGTTCCCGGACACCAACCGGCGCCGGGTCTAACGGCGACAAGCCGGCGCGAGGTCGCCACCGTCCGAAGCAGCGCAATCGAGGGAGAGAGGGAGGGCCTGGGCCGATGAAGATCCTCCAGTGCGAGCCGAACTTCAGCGAGGGGCGGGATCCGAATTTCCTGGCGGAGCTGACGGAGGTCCTGCAACCGTTCCCGGTGAAGGTCCTGGACCTTTCCATGAACCAGGACCACCACCGCGCCGACGTCACCTTCCTCGGGGCGCCGGAGGCGGTGGAGGCCGCCGCCATGGCCGTGACGTCCCGGGCCGTCGAACTCATCGACATGCGCAAGCACAAGGGGAGCCACCCGCGGATGGGCGCCGTGGACGTGGTCCCCTTCATCCCCATTCGCGGCATGACGATGGTCGAGGCCGTGGAGGTCGCCCGGCGGTTCGGGCGGGCCTTCGCCGAGCGGCACGGGGTCCCCGTGTTCTACTATGGGGAAGCCTGCACGGAGGAGGGGCGGCGCAACCTGGCGGACATCCGGAAGGGCGAGTACGAGAGCATGCCCAGGAAACTCGTCGACCCGGCCTGGACCGTGGACGCCGGCCCGCAGGCCTTCAACGAGCGGTCCGGCGTCACCGCCGTGGGGGCGCGGATGCCGCTGATCGGCCTCAACGTGAACCTGCACACGGGCGACCTGGAGGTGGCGAGGAAGATCGCCAGTGCCGTCCGCCACGCGGGGGGCGGCCTGCGCTTCGTGAAGGCCATGGGCCTCAAGCTGGAAGAGAAGGGCATCGTGCAGGTGTCCATGAACCTCGTCAACTACCAGCGAACCCCGATCCACCGCGCCGTGGAGCTGGTGCGGAGCGAGGCCGCCCGCTACGGGGTCCTGGTGAAGGAGTGCGAGCTGGTCGGGATGGTGCCCGTGGAAGCCCTGGCAGAGGTCGTCAGCTATTACCTGCAGATCCCCGGCTTCAGCTCCAGGCAGATCACCGAGTACCACCTGCTCCCCGATTAGGGGGGCGAGCCCCCGAAGGGGTGCACCCTGGGCCGCGGCGGGATCGGCGTCGCGCGGCGCGGCAGGGTTCGCCCCGTCGTGTGCGGCGGACCCGCCTGAGATTCTGCCAAGGCCAAGAAGTGGGCGGTTGACAAAACCTGCGCGCTGGTCGCTTGTCTCCCGTGGGGTCCCGCGCTATAGTGGGCCGCCACAGGGGACGGGTATGCGCCATCTGATCATCGGGACCGCGGGCCACATCGACCACGGCAAGACCACGCTGGTGAAGGCCCTCACCGGGACGGACACGGATCGCCTGAAGGAGGAGAAGGAGCGGGGGATCTCCATCGAGCTCGGCTTCGCCTTCCTCGGCCTGCCCGACGGCACGCGGGCGGGGATCGTGGACGTGCCGGGCCACGAGCGGTTCGTCAAGACCATGCTGGCCGGCGTCGGGGGGATCGACCTGGTGATCCTGGTGATCGCCGCCGACGAGGGAATGATGCCCCAGACGCGCGAGCACCTGCACATCTGCGAGCTGCTCCAGGTGAAGCGGGGGCTGGTGGCCCTGACCAAGGCCGACCTGGTCGAGGCCGACTGGCTGGAGCTGGTGCAGGCGGACATCGCCGCGGCCCTCCAGGGGACGTTCCTCGAGGGCTGCCCCATGGTGCCCTGCTCGGGCACGACGGGGCAGGGCCTCGACGATCTCCTGCGGGCGATCCAGGGGCAGGCCGCCCTGGTCGAGGCCCGGCGCACCGACGGGACCCTGCGGCTGCCCATCGATCGGGTGTTCAGCATCAAGGGCTTCGGGACGGTGGTGACCGGGACGATCTGGGCCGGGACCCTGACGGTGGCGGACGAGGTGGCGATCCTCCCCCGGGATCTCCGCTCCCGGGTGCGCCGCCTCCAGGTGCACGGCGAGACGGTCGAGCGGGCCGAGGCCGGACAGCGCACGGCGGTGAACCTCCCCGGGCTGGAGGTGGGGGAGATCGAGCGGGGGGACGT
>JBGPQZ010000246.1:0-4881 GCA_041489335.1 Methylomirabilia bacterium | reverse complement strand
TCCCGAAGGCCAGCGCCCCCACCGCCTGGGCCCCGCCGACCCGGTAGATCTCCCGGACCCCGGCGATCCTGGCCGCCGCCAGCACGGCCGGCGCCAGGACGCGGTCCGGGCCGACGGGCGTGCACATGGCGATCTCGGCGACGCCCGCCACGGTCGCCGGGATGGCGTTCATCAGGACCGAGGAGGGGTAGGCCGCCGACCCCCCGGGAACATAGAGCCCCACGCGCCGAAGCGGCCGGACCATCTCTCCGAGGAGGCCCGTCCCCGCCTCCGGCACGAACCAGGACGGCCGCTGTTGCTGCCGGTGGAACGCCTCGATGCGGGAGGCGGCCAGGGTCAGGGCTTCCCGCACGCCCGACGGAAGCGCGCCGACCGCCGCCTGGATCTCCGCCTCGCTCACCCGCACCGTCTCCGCGGTGAGCCGGACGCCGTCGAGGCGCGCCGTGTGTTCGAACACGGCCGCGTCCCCCCGCCGGCGCACGTCCGTGAGGATCGCCCGGACGACGGACTCGACGTCGGGGGCGCCCCACTCGGCCCGCTCGGCCAAGGACGCAAGAAAGGCCGCGGCTTCCGGAGAGCCCGCCGCGAGGATTCTCATCGCACCCCTTCCCGCCCGGCCGCGATCTGCCCGCGCAGCGACTCGAGGATCGCCTGCCTCGCGTGATACCGGGTCTTGAGGCTCGCCCGATTCACGATCAGCCGCATTCGCCAGTCGTCATTACCCCGGCACGCGCTGAATCTCGGCACCCAGGGCCGTGAGTTTGGCCTCGATGGCCTCGTAGCCGCGATCCAGGTGGTAGATGCGCGAGATCACGGTCGTCCCCTGGGCCGCCAGGGCTGCCAGCGCCAGCGAGGCGCTGGCCCGCAGATCCGTCGCCATGACCGGCGCGCCCGCCAGGGCGGGCACTCCCTGGATCACGGCGGTGTTCCCCGCGATGGTGATGTCCGCCCCCATGCGCAGGAGCTCGTTCACGTGCATGAAGCGGCTCTCGAACACCGACTCGGTGATGACGCTGCGCCCCTCGGCCACGCTCATGAGGGCCATCATCTGGGCCTGCATGTCCGTGGCGAAGCCGGGGAAGGGCTGGGTCCTGACGTTCACCGCGCGCGGCCGACTGGCGGCGGCCACCCGGAGCGTGGCGGGGCCCGTCTCGATCCGCGCCCCCGTCTCCTCCAGCTTGGTCAGCACCGATTCCAGATGCTCGGGCCGACAGCCCCGCATGGTGACGTCACCCCCGGAGATGGCGGCGGCGATGGCGAAGGTGCCCGTCTCGATCCGGTCGGGAATCGTCTGATGGGTCGCACCCCGCAAGGCGGGGACCCCGTGGATGGTGATGGTGCGCGTCCCCGCCCCTTCGATCCGGCCCCCCATGGCATTGAGGAGGCGCGCTAGGTCCTCCACCTCGGGCTCGCAGGCCGCATTCTCCAGGATCGTGGCCCCCTCGGCTAACGCGGCGGCCATCATCAGGTTCTCCGTGCCCGTGACCGTCTGGATGTCGAAGACGATCCGCGCCCCCTTGAGGCGCCTCGCCTCGACCTCCACGTATCCCTGATCGAGCCGGATCCTTGCCCCCAGCTTCTCCAGGCCCATGAGGTGCAGGTTGATCGGGCGGGGGCCGATGGCGCAGCCCCCCGGCAGGGAGACGCGCGCCCGCCCGAACCGGGCCACCAGCGGCCCCAGGACCACCACCGAGGCCCGCATCGTCCGTACCAGGTCGTAGGGGGCCTCCGGGCGCGCGACGCTCTTCGCGTGAAGTCGGAGGATCGGCGATCCCCCCCCCGCGACCTCCACCCCCATGTGCTGGAGGATCCGGGTCATGGTCCGGACATCCGCCAGGTGCGGCACGTTCCCGATTTGGATCGGCTCTTCGGTCAGGAGCGCAGCGGCCATCTGGGGCAGGGCCGCATTCTTGGCCCCGCTCACCGCGACCTCCCCGCGGAGCGGCTTACCCCCCCGGATGACTAACTTGTCCACCGAATCTCCAAATTAATGACCAATGACCAATTCCCAATGACCAATCCCGGAACCCCATCGGTCATTGGTCATTTCCTTCCATTGGTCATTGGTCATTGGTCATTGCCGATCATTGGTCATTCGCCGTGCGCTGCGCCGCGACGACGCGCACGCGCCCCGCCAGGTCCCGGAAGTGCCGGGGTGTCGAGAAGCGGCCCGAGCGGACGAACAACTCCGTGGCGGCGGCCGCCTGATCGGCCCCGATCTCCAGCAGGAGCCACCCGCCCGCCCGCAGCCGGTCGGGACTGGTCACGACGATCTCCCGGACCAACTGCAGGCCGTCGGGTCCCCCGTCCAGGGCCCGGCGAGGCTCCCACTGCACCTCGGGCATCAGCCCCTCGATCGCCGCCGAGGGGATGTACGGCGGGTTCGCCACCACCAGGTCGAGCGAGCCGGCCGGAACCTCACCGTTCACGGCCCGCCACAGATTGCCGCGCAACCAGAGGATCCGGTCTCCCACCCCGTGGGCCGCCGCGTTGGCCCGCGCCACCCGGAGCGCGCGCCACGAGATGTCCGTCGCCAGGAGGCGGGCCTCCGGCAGCTCGCGCGCCAGGGCGATGGCGACGGCCCCCGATCCGGTGCACAGCTCCACGATGGCGGGGCGCGTGGCCACCCCGGGGGTACTCGGCTCGCGGCTCGCGGCCACCGCCGGCTGCGTCTCGCGCCACAGGGCAAGGGTCGCCTCGACCAAGGTCTCCGTCTCGGGGCGGGGCACCAGGACCCCGGACGAGACGGAGAGCGGCAGAGACCAGAACTCCCGCTTGCCGAGGACGTAGGCCAGCGGCTCCCGCTGCTCGCGTCGCTGGAGAAGCCAGAGGTACTCGCCGAACGCCTCCGGTGTTAAGCGTCGACGCGGCTCGAGGATCACCTGCCAGCGCGAAAGCCCCAGCACCTCGGCCAGGATGCACTCCACGTCCAATCGGGCGGTCTCGATCCCGGCCCGCTCCAGGAGCAGGACCCCGCTCCCCAGGCAGGCCTCGACATCGGGGCAGCACCCGTCGGGCACAGGCAGAAACCGGCGCCGCAGGTAGAGGGACACCTGCGACAAGGTGAGGTCGATCATGCGAGGGCCTTCAGGCGTTCGGCCTGGTCGTGGGTCGCCAGCGCGCGCATCAGGTCGTCCAGGTCCCCCTCCAGGATCGCCCCGAGGTTGTGCAGGGTCAGGCCCATGCGGTGATCCGTCACCCGGTTCTGGGGGAAGTTGTAGGTCCGGATCTTCTCGGCCCGCTCGCCGGTGCCCACCTGCGACCGTCGGTTCTGGTCGATGGCCTCTTTCTGGCGCGTGAGCTCGAGGTCGTACAGGCGCGCCCGCAGGACCTTCAGGGCCTTGGCCTTGTTCTTGTGCTGGGACTTCTCGTCCTGACAGGTGACCACGAGGCCGGTGGGCAGGTGCGTGATTCGCACCGCCGAGTCCGTGGTGTTCACGCTCTGGCCGCCGGGACCCGTCGCGCGGTAGACATCGATGCGCAGGTCGTTGGGGCTGATCTGGACATCCACCTCCTGGGCCTCGGGCAGAACCGCCACCGTGATCGTGGAGGTGTGGATGCGCCCGCCGGCCTCCGTCGCCGGGACGCGCTGAACCCGGTGGACGCCGCTCTCGAACTTCAGCCGGCTGTAGACGCCGCGGCCCTCCATGGTGAGGATCGCCTCCTTGACGCCCCCGATCCCGGTCGTGCTCCCCGCGATCATCTCGACGCGCCAGCGCTGCGTCTCCGCGTAGCGAGTGTACATACGGAGGAGCTCCGCAGCAAAGAGACCCGCCTCCTCCCCCCCGGCGCCCGCCCGGATTTCCAGGATGATGTTCCGCTCGTCCGCGGGATCCTTGGGGAGGAGCAGGACCTGGAGCGACGCCTCCAGTGCCGTTCGCCGCTGCTCCAGGTCGGTCAGCTCCGCCGCCGCCATCTCCCGCATCTCGGGATCGATGGTCTCCGTGAGCAGGGCCCGGGCCTCTTCCAGCTCTCGCTTGAGCTTCCGGAGGTGCTGGAACTGCTCCACGATGGGCACGAGCTCGGCGTGGGCCTTGGCCAGCCGCTGATACTCCGCCTGATCCGCCAGGACGACGGGGTCGGAGAGCCGTGTGGTGATTTCCTCGTGGCGTCGCAGGACGCCCTCGAGCTTGTCGATCAACGTGGACATCGGTTCACCCTCAAACACGTCCCGCCCGGGTGCGAGGCCCGGGGAGACTCGCAACCACACCAGAGCAGGATGGATTCCGACAGGGAACAGGGAAAGCGCGGTCTACGTCCGCCGCGGATGGGCTAATGGTGATGCCAGTCGGCAACCGGGGGATGGTAGACGTGGGCGAGGACGGCGCCCGGGGTCGGGGAGTCGTTGGATGGCGTGCGCCGGGATTCTCTGGTCTGGAGCATGGGGAGCATCCCCCTCGACCCTCCGGGAAACCGCCGCTCGGGCGGCCCCGGAGGGAGCGGCCTGCCTCAGGCCGGATTCTTGGCGGGCTCGGCGACAATCGGCTTGCGGCCGTACTTGCGCTGGAACCGCTCCACCCGGCCCTCGCTGTCGATCAGCTTCTGGCGCCCCGTGAACAGCGGGTGACACTTGGAGCAGATTTCCACCCTCAGCAGCGGCTGCGTGCAGCGGGTGTGGATGACCTCGCCGCAGGCGCAGGTGATCGTGGCGGGAACGTATTCGGGATGGATCCCGGGCTTCATGGTTGTGCCTCCGTCCGGTTCGTGATGGCCGCGAAATTCGCGAGGGTGGATGATAGCCGAAGTCCCGCCCGCCGACAAGCGAAAAGGGCGGGTGGGGTCCGCGCCCTACTGGTTCATGGCCTTCAGGAACTCCTCGTTGCTCTTGGTTTCCTTGACCTTCTCCTGCAAGAGCTCCATGGCCTCCACCACGCCCATGCT
>JBGPQZ010000245.1:0-4884 GCA_041489335.1 Methylomirabilia bacterium | reverse complement strand
TCAGGTAGGAGTCGAGCTTGCCCTTGTTCCACCTGGCAAAGACCTTCTGCATCTCGCCGGCGCTCATGCCCAGCCCGTCCCGCATCAGCAGGTACGCCTCGCAGATCAACTGCATGTCGCCGTACTCGATGCCGTTGTGCACCATTTTGACATAGTGTCCCGCGCCGTTTTCGCCCACCCACTCGCAGCAGGGATCCTCCCCGCCGTCGGCCCGTTTCACCTTGGCGGCAATGGCCTGGAAGACGGGCTTGACGTGCGGCCAAGCCGCCGGCGATCCGCCGGGCATGATGGAGGGCCCGCGGCGCGCGCCCTCCTCGCCGCCCGACACCCCGGTCCCGATGTAGAGCAGCCCCTTGGACTCGACGTAGGCGGTGCGGCGGATGGTGTCGTTATAGTTCGAGTTGCCGCCGTCGATGATGATGTCGCCCGGCGTGAGGTGCGGGAGGAGCTGCTCGATGAAGTCGTCCACCGGCTTGCCACTCTGAACCATCAGCATGACCCGACGGGGCTTGGCGAGTAGCTTGACCAGCTCCTCGATCGAATGCGCGCCGACGATCTTGGTCCCCTTGGCGCCCTTGTCCAGGAACTCGTCCACCTTGGACAGGGTGCGGTTGTAGACGGCCACCGTGAAACCGTGGTCGTTCATGTTCAGGACCAGATTCTGGCCCATGACGGCCAGGCCGATGAGGCCGATGTCTGCTGTGTTCATGGCGCAATCCTTTCCCGTGAGTTACTTCTTCCAGGGCGGCACACTGGGCAGGAACGTTTCGAACTCGGCGATGAGCGAGGCCTCGTACGCGCCCGCGAATATGCCGGCGGTGAATCTGGCGAGACCCTCCCGGAAAAAGCGCTCCCACGACTTCTCTTCCTGGCCGGGGTTGATGGGGAAGAAGCGCACCCCGTTGGCCTGCGCCGCCTCCATGTCGCCGGGAGCATCGCCCATCATCAGGATATGATCGGGCGCGTACTTCCCCTTGGCGCCCAATGCCAGGTGCTGCTTCTTGGAGCCCATCTCCTGGCCGGCGATGACGCGCGCGTACTTGGCGATGTCGTGCTCTTGCCACTCGCGGACGAGGGCTTCGGTGGGTGTGGCGGACACGACGACGACGTCCGCCCGGCCCTGCAACGCCTGCAGGCTCTCGCGCATGTACGGGAAGGGGGGAACGCCGTGCACCAGGTCCGAGATCGAAGCGTTGACGGCCTTGCTCCAGGCCAACGCCTTGTCCAGCTCGGGATCGGGATGCTCGACCAGGTAGGCCTTGAGGCCTGCGTCGGAGAGCGGCTGTCCCGACTTCATGAACTCGCGGAGCTTCTTCGCCTCGGTGATCGTGGCGCCGCGCGCGATGACCTCGGGCCGCTCGCGCAACAGGTCGAAGACCATGACCAGCGCCGGCCAGCGGTTGATGCCGCGCCACTTGCTGTACAGGTTGACGAACTCGGCCGCTTCGCGCGCGTACTTGGACACCGGCTGCAGGTCCCACCACTTGATGATGTTGGGGCAAAAGCACTCCTTGTGCTTGATTTCCATCGAGTCGAACGCGCAGCCGTCCGAGTCAATCCCGACAAAGAACGGGTGTTGCGGCTGCATTTCGGCCAGAGGCTTGGCCGTGGCAGGGTAGTCGCTCATGTGAGCATCTCCTTCTGGCAATGGATGTGTAACATGGGTGAGGTGAGGCGATAGGGATCCGCATGTTGGGGCCACGCCGGGCGAACCGCCCCGGCCCCCCTACGGGGCCGCGACCTGCCCGAAGATGCCGCAAGGCCGCCCCCGGTGTCAAGGGGAAAGCGGGGCATGATCGAAGGCTCCGGCCGCCGGCCTCAGCGCTTTCCCAGGCCGAGCAGGCGGGCGGCGAGGCCCGCGGAGATGCGGATCGCTCCTTCGGGGCACGTCTCCTGACAGCAGAAGCAGGCGATGCAGCGCTCCCGATCGATCAGCACGCGCGACTTGGACGAGGCCCCGTCCGGCACCAGCGTGATCGCTTCGGCGGCGCACATGTCCGCGCACTCGCCGCAGGCGATGCAGGTCCTGGGATCCACCTCAGGCCGGAGAGCCATGAGCCGCTCGACCAGCGAGGAAAGCCAGGCCGGGCCCCTCACGCCGCAGAGGGGGACGGGGCGGGCCAGCCGCCAGGCGGGGCGCGGGCGCAGGTCATCCGGAGGGGGGCCGACGGTGTCGATCTCCGGGAGCGGCGGCAGGAGGCCGAGGTCCTGAGCGGCGGCGAGGGTGAACACCCGGCGCGGTTCGAGGCCGAAGATGCGGGCGAGGACGGCGTCCAGGGCGTGGGCGTTGGTCGAGGCGATGAGGAGGCCCAGCGGGCGCGGCACGCCGGCGCTGGGACCGTTCCCCTCCATGCCGATCACGGCGTCGAGGATGGAGAGGCGCGGGGCCACCAGCGCGTGGACGTGCAGGAGCAGACGGGCGAAATCCGCGGGGCGCTTGCCGGCACGGAAATGCCATTGCGCCTTCTCCATGCCGACGACGGCGCCGAAGCTGTTCTTGACCGCCCCGGTCATCACCATCTGTCCGTGGGTCTTGGCCTTGGGGAGGCTGATCACCAGGTCCGCGTCGCGGAGGCGCCGGCTCAGCTTGAGCCGGTGAAAGGCCGCGCCGGGCGGCGCCACGTCGATCCCGTCGTCCGCGTCCGCCACGCTGAAGGGCTCCGCCTCGCCCAGGCCCAGACGCCGGGCGGCCCGTCGCGCCGTGCCCACCGCCGGGCTGTCCGTGACCAGGACGGCGGACGGCCCGCATTCGCGGACCAGCCGGGCCACGGCGCGGATGATCTCCGGGTGGGTGCAGACGGCCCGCGCCGCCGCGGTCGGCACGAGGAAGTTGGGCTTGAGCACCACCCGGGCCGCGGGCGAGACAAATGCCTTCATGCCCCCGAGCGGTTCGAGGAGATCGCGCAGGGCGCGGTCCACTGCCGTCGGCTCGTAGGTGGTGAGCCTGACGATGGAGACCTTCGGAGCTGGGTGTGGCCCTTGAGCGTGATTGGCAATCGGATCGTGCATGGCCCACCAAGTATACGCGGCTGACCCTCGCGAAACCATACTGAGTTTTCGGTTGTCGTTGGTCGTGCTGTGCGGTCGGTAAGAAGGGCGACAGCTTCCCCTGGACTACATGGTCCGAGGGACGAAACAACGCGGACGGAGGTGTAGCCAGGATCCCGGGTTGTTGAGGGTGTCTCCGATTCCGATGGGAGCGGCGCGGAGCGAGGAGGGAAGCGTCAAAATAGACCTTGTATTTATGAACCGTGTGTGCAAAATTGCAAGGTATGAGATACATCCCGCGGCAGCAGGCCGAGCGTCTTCGGTCGCTTCTCCGGACCTTTCCGGCCGTGCTCCTTGTGGGCCCGCGCCAGTGCGGCAAGAGCACGCTCGCGCGCCGTGCCCTGCCGGACTGGACGTACCTCGACCTCGAGCGCCCGGCAGACCTCGCCGTGCTGGCCGCCGATCTCGAGGGCTTCTTCGACGCTCACCCTCGCACGGTGGTCATTGACGAGGCCCAGCGCCTGCCGGAGGTATTCCCCGTCCTGCGCCATGTGATCGACCGCGCACGGGGCAAGGGCCGGTTCCTCCTGCTGGGATCGGCGAGCCCCGCCCTCATGCGTTCGGTTTCCGAAACGCTGGCCGGTCGGGTGGCGTTGCTCGAACTCACGCCGTTCCTCGCTTCGGAACTGGGGGGAACATCCCGGGCTGGTGATCGGTGGTTCTGGGGCGGGTTTCCTCCGCTTCACGCCCTGCGGGACGCCCACCCGCGCAGCGAGTGGTTTGACGCCTACGTCTCCACGTTCCTGGAGCGTGACCTCCCGACCCTGGGCTTTGGATTGCCCGCGCGGCGCCTCCGCATGCTGTGGACGATGCTCACCCACGTCCACGGCAACATCGTGAACGTGTCCGACCTCGCACGGTCACTGGCCGTGTCTTCCCATACGGTCGCAAGCGACCTGGACGTGCTGGAGGGCGCCTTCATGATCCGCCGCCTCCAGCCATACTACGCGAACGTGCAGAAACGCCTGACGAAGAGTCCGAAGCTCTACGTCAGGGACAGCGGCCTGCTGCATTTCCTGGCCGGCTTGCGCCGACCTCCGGAGTTGGCAACGTGGCCCAAGCGAGGCGCCTCGTTCGAAGGCCTCGCCATCGAAGAATTCGCGGGGCTGGCTGCGCAACGTCTCGTTCGCCCTCAGCTCTTCTACTGGCGCACGCATGCCGGGGCCGAGGTGGACCTGCTGATCGTCAATGGGCGGCGCATCCTGCCGATCGAGATCAAGCTGGGCGCAGCCGTGGACCGGTATGCTGTCGCCGGTCTGCGGCAGTGCATGAAAGACCTCGGGCTTCGCCGGGGATGGGTTGTCACGACAGGACGAGAGCGGCGTCGTCTGTCGGCCGGCATCGAGATCGTTCCCTGGGCCGAGGTCGCTTCGGGCGGGATCGAGCTGTTCTGAGGCCCGGTCCGCCACCTGCCCGGCTGAACGGCTGCCTCCGGCACACGGCCATCGCGACGCGGTGCTCTATTCGATCCACGAACGAGGCCTGGGAGGAGGTGCTCGCCGGGCTCTATGTGGATGGTGAAGACACGAGGCTTTCCTTGAAACGGAAGGACGCGAGCTGATTCTAGAATGCAATCTCCGCCCTTACGGACGGCGAAAGATCTCCTTTCACGCATGGTGGAATAGGCTTGGTAGGCATATCCAAGCCTAACCGCAGCCCCCCCGTCAAACCCGTCTCTGCATTTCCTCTGCTCCCGCCCTCTCTGCCAACATGGGTGAGACACTGACCCCCCCGGAGTTTAATGTATAAGAGGGCGGGGAAAGCGTCGGGGAAATGAGTGAGTTCAACGCAGCGGTTGTGGTACCGGAGGTGGAGGTGGCAGAGAAGGCGGTCCGG
>JBGPQZ010000244.1:0-4892 GCA_041489335.1 Methylomirabilia bacterium | reverse complement strand
CGTTGGTCTGGACCTGATCGTACAGCTCCTTGGAGATGGCCCCCTCGTCGATCAGGCCCTGGTAGCGGCGGGCCTGCGAGAGGGCGTTCTGGAGCTGGGCCGTGTCGCGCGCCAGGTTGGCCTCGGCCTGCTTCTCGGCGGCCATGGTCTGGGCCACCACGGCCTCGGTCTGTTGCAGTTGCGCCGTGTCGCGTCCGAGGACAGCCTCGGCCTGATTCAGTGCTGCCTGGAGCGGGCGCTGATCCAGGGTGAAGAGGAGATCGCCCTTCTTGACCTCCTGCCCTTCGGCGAAGTGGACGGCGGCCACCTCGCCGTCCACCTGGCTCTTGAGCGTCACCGTGGCGTACGCCTGTACCGTGCCGATGGCCCGGACTTGAACCGGGACGGACTTGCTGACGGCGGTGTCTATGGTCACCGGGATGGCATCCCGTGCCGCAGAAGCCTTGGCCTGGGCCTGCCCGGTTCCCGCGTTAGAGCACCCCGCGAGGCCGACCGCGGCCACGAGCAGCACGGCCCCGGACAGGGCCCGAGACCTCCGGCGGGAGATCGGCCGGCGGAAGAGGCCGGTGCCGCCCGTCGCACGACAGATGGGGTTTGTCCCCGTGTTCATTCGAATCCTCCCGATCTTCCTCGACGGGTCGGCCAGGACTTCTCCGGCCGGCCCTGCTATCGGCCAGAGTCGGCCTACGCCGCCTCGCCCTTCCGGTTGTCCGTCAGGGGCAATGCAGCCGCATGCGGACGGGAATCATCACGCCTCGCGTCCTTGAACGCCTCGCCCAGCAAGGTCACGCCCCGCGTGATGCGCTGCAGCGCGTCGGGGGTCAGCCAGGCCAGGGCAGTGGCCATCCAGGCTTGCATGGATTGGCGCGCGCGCCGGAGGTGCCGGGTGCCCAGGGGCGTGAGGGTGAGCACGACGCGCCGGCGCTCCTCCGGGTCTGCGGCCCGAGCTACCACGCCGCGCCGCACCAGCCGGTCCACGATGGTCGAGGCGGTAGGGCACGTCACCCCGAGGTGATCCGCCAGGTCGAGCAGACAGGCCCCCGGCCTGCGATGGAGGAAGGCCAGCGCGCGGATCTGGGGCATCGAGAAGAGGGGAGCTCCCTGTCGACGCATCTCCTCACGGATGGTGCGCATGACCTGGGGCACGCTTTCCATCACGGCCCGGGCGCATTGCTCGGCGAGATTGGCTGGCATCACCGTGGCCTCCCTTGTGGCCCGTGGACATCGGTCGGAAGATGACTTTGTCGCTCTGAAGCGGTCCGAATAATTAGTGTGGCTAAATATATCGTCCCAGCGGCAGGCTGTCAACGCGTCCAATCGACCTTCCTGCCTGTGGCGTAATCGGCCAGCCCTGGGGTGGGGGAATGGGGGAACCGCCAGGGCTGGTGCCTCACAATTGTCTGACCTACCGCAAGCATTTAACCCCTCAAAAAATCTCAAGAAAACCTCTTGACAAGCTATTCCCGCCAAGTATATTGTGCCCGCATTGGTGGGATAAAGTGGGATAAGATGGAGTAGAATTTCCACTGAATCCCATGGAGCGGTTCCGAGGAGCGTGCCGATGTTTCGCGGCCGATTCGAACACGCGATCGACGAGAAGGGGCGCCTGAGCATCCCGGCCAAGTTCCGCGAGGCGCTGGGGAAGGAGAAGACGCTCATCCTGACCAGCTTCGACGCCTACATCACCGCCTTCCCCATGCACGTCTGGCGCACCATCGAGGAGCGCATCCGCGCCAACCCGACCTTCAAGCGGGACATGCGCGACTTCCTGCGCCACATCTACTCCCTGGCCGAGGATGCGGAGATCGATCAGCAGGGGCGGGTCCTGATCCCGCAGTCCCTGCGGCAGCGGGTCGGCATCACTCGCGAGGTCGTGATCATCGGGGTCATGGATCAGATGGAGATCTGGGATAAGGCGCGCTGGGAAGCCAAGCAGGCCACCGCCCCATCCCCGGAGGAGCTGTCCGCCAAGCTGGGCGAGCTGGGGGTGTGAGGCAGGGGCCACGGGGGCGACCATGACAGCACAGAGAGAGTGGCCGCAGCCACGCGGAGCGAGTCAGCCCGAGCCGGCGCCGACGCACGAGACCGGCACGGCGGCGGACACGCCGCGGGGGCCGATCCTCCGCCTCGGCGCAGTCCCGCCGCGCCCCGTCCTGAACATGGACCGCATCCGACGCATCGCGTACGTCTAGGAGGGACATCATGCAGGTCCGCTGGTCGGAGACGCACCGTGTGGCGGTGATCGACCCGCAAGGCAACCTGGGCATCCGGACCATGGTGGAGATGAAGAACAGCATCGCCGGCCTGGTCCGGGACGGCTGCCGGACCGTGATCCTGGACTGCCGGGAGATCCAGCGGCTGGAAGCGATGAGCCTGGGGGTCCTGGTGGAGCGGCTGTGTCGCCTCCGCGAGCTGGGCGGCACGCTGGCTCTGGCGAATCTGAACGCGGACATCCTGGCTCGGCTCTCTGAGCTTCGGGTGGACACGCTCTTCCCGAGGTTCGATTCCGTCCCGGCGGCGCTCCAGGGCCTGGCCGGCATCCAGTCGGAGGCCGCGGCTACCCTGGCCGCCTGACCGGTGGGGCCGGCAGGGGACCATGACCGTGCAGCGGGCGTCGTCGTGAGCGCGCACATCCCGGTCCTCTTGGCCGAAATCCTCGCACTCCTCCAGCCGCGCCCGGGCGGGCGGTACCTGGATGCCACCATCGGCCTCGGCGGGCACGCCGAGGCGATCCTCCGGGCGGCCGGGCCGGAGGCCACACTGGTGGGAATCGACCTAGACGGGGAGGCGCTGGCGGTCGCCCGCGAGCGGCTGCGGCCGTTCGGCGAGCGGGTGAGGCTGATCCAGGGCCGGTACGAGGCACTCTCGGAGCTCGTGGGAGCCGACGCTCGCTTCGACGGGATTCTGTTCGATCTGGGCGTGTCCTCCTATCAGCTCGACACGCCGGAACGCGGTTTCGCCTTCGGGCGGGAGGGGCCGCTGGACATGCGGATGGACCGGAGCCAGGGCGAGCCGGCGGCGCAGCTCGTGTCGCGCCTTCCCGAGCGCGAGCTGGCCGACCTGATCTTCCGCTGGGGCGAGGACCGACATTCCCGGCGCATCGCCCGGGCCATCGTCGCGGCGCGAGCCGTGGAGCCCATCGCGACGACCATCGCCCTGGCAGGGGTTGTGGGGCGGGCCATCCCTCGGCGGTTCTGGCCACGGGGGATCCATCCGGCCACGCGGACGTTCCAGGCCCTGCGCATCGCGGTGAACCAGGAACTCGCCGACCTCGGCCCCGCCCTGGAGGGCACGGTGGCGCATCTTGTGCCCGGGGGACGGGCGGCGGTGATCAGCTTCCACTCGCTGGAGGACCGCATCGTGAAACAGACCTGGCGGCGACTGGAGGCCGCGGGCGCGGTGCGGCTCCTGACCAAGCGGCCCCTCACGGTACGCGAGGCCGAAGAGCAGAGGAACCCGCGCTCGCGGAGCGCCAAGCTGCGCGCCCTGGAGCGGATGCCGGACACGATGGAGGCGGCCTGAAATGCCCCAGATGACGCAGGTGATCGGCGCGGCCGGCGCCGGCATCGGGATCGCTCGACCCCTCCCTCGCCGGCGCTCGCGCTGGTGGGAGTGGGTGGACTCCATCTCGACCGTCGGATTCTGCCTCGTGATCCTGGCGGGGGCCCTCTTCTACGTCTGGCAGCACGTGCACGTGGTGCGCCAGGGCTACGAGATCGAGCGGCTGCGGGAGGAGCACGCCAAGCTGGTGCAGGAGAACAAGGTGTTGCGGTTGGAGGCGGGGCAGCTCCGGTCCCTCCGCCGCGTGGAGGAGATCGCGCGCACGCGGCTGGGGATGGTGACGCCGAAGGCGGGGCAGGTGATTCTGATCCCCGAGTCCCCGATCCAGTAGTCGGAGGGCCGAGGCCCGGGAGCCGCGAGCCGAGACGGGACGTGGCCGTGTCACGGGGGGAGGCCAGAGTCGCATGAGGGCGCGCATCCTCGGGATCTTCTTGGTTCTGCTGCTCTGCCTCGGGGCCGTCGCGGCCAAGCTGTTCACGATCCAGGTCACTCAGGGAGATCGCCTCGCCGAGCGCGCCAGCAAGCAGTACCAGCGCCTCGTGCCGATCGTCTCCCGGCGGGGCACCATCTACGATCGGACCGGGCGCGAGCTGGCGGTGAGCCTGCGCGCCTCCTCCGCCTTCGCCCAGCCCGCCGCGGTCCAGGATCCTGCGGGAGCCGCCGCCGCCCTCGCCCCCATCCTGGGACAGCCCCTCAAGGAGCTCTCCGCCAAGCTCACCTCGGACAAGCCCTTCGTGTGGCTCCAGCGCCAGCTCGATCCCAAGCAGGCCGCCGCCCTCGCCGAGCTCGGGCTGAAGGGGGTCGGCCTGGTGCCCGAGAGCCGGCGCTACTATCCCCGTCAGGAACTGGCGGCGCACGTGGTGGGGATGGTGGGCCTGGAGGACCGCGGCCTGGAGGGCGTGGAGCACCTCTACGACGACCTCCTGGGCGGGCGGCCGGAGTTCGTCGTGGCACAGCAGGACGCGCTGGGCCGGCTGATCTTCCGCCAGGAGGAGCCCGAGCCCCGGAGTCCCATCTTCGACGTCCACCTGACGATCGACGAGGTGCTCCAGTACATCACGGAACGGGAGCTCTCCCGCGCGGTCGAGCGGTCCGGGGCCAAGGCGGGCACGGCGATCGTGCTGGATCCGTACAGCGGGGAGATCCTGGCCCTGGCCAACCAGCCGACCTACGACCCCACCGACTACCGGAAGGCCTCGATGGGAGCGCGGCGAAACCGGGCGGCGGTGGACTACTTCGAGCCGGGCTCGGTCTTCAAGGTGATCCTGGTGGCGGGCGCGCTGGAGGAGGGGGTGGTGCGCCCCACGGACCAGTTCCACGGCGAGAACGGG
>JBGPQZ010000243.1:0-4906 GCA_041489335.1 Methylomirabilia bacterium | reverse complement strand
CTCACGCCGCACCACCCGGTGCAGGCCCTCCGGGTCGAGGGCCAGGATCGCATCGATGGCTTGCCGGTCCTTCGCCGAGGCGGTGGCGCGGGACACGTAATGACTCATGTCCGTGCTGGCGATGAGGAGGACCCGCTTTCCGGAGCGGCGGACGGCTTCGGCCACCGCCTGCCCCACATCCACGCAGGCGGCGTACTCGTGGCTGTAGAGGACGATCGGCACGAACTGGAAGGGGGTTTCCCGCTGCTGCAGGAAGGGGAGCTGGACCTCGACGGAGTGCTCACGGAGGTGGGCGACCTGGTCCTCCTCCAAGATGGCGGAGCCTTCGAGGATGGCGCGCGCCAGCTCCGTGTCGATGGGGACCGTACCCAGGGGCGTCTCCCACTGCCCGCTCACCATGATGGAGGCCCCCGGTCCCAGCCCGGTGTGGTTCGGGCCGAGGATCACGCAGCACGCGGGGATCTCCACCCGCGCATACACCGCGCCGGCGACCCGGCCGGAGTAGACGTACCCCGCGTGCGGCGCCACCACCGCCACGGCAGGCGTGAGGCCGCTCCCCGCGGGGAGGAGATCCTGGACCTGCACGCGCAACCGCTCCCGCGTGCCGGCGTAGAACGTTCCCGCTACCGCCGCTCGCCGCACCATGGCGCCTCCTCTCCCGCCCGGGGCGGGGCCGATGGCAACCCAGGCCCGGGCGGCTTATGCCGGGGATTCCAGCTCATGAATTCGCTCACGCAAGCCTTGAATCTCTTCCCCGAGCTGGAGCTGCTGCCGCCGATGGCGCACGGCCCGGTGCACGCCAAGGACCACGAGGTCGTGGTCGAGGCCTTTCACGATGAAATCGAAGGCTCCGAGCTTCAGCGCCGCGATGGCACTCTGCGAGGAGGGGTGGCCAGTCAGCATGATGACCGGAAGGGTGGGATCCTGCGTGCGGAGCTTCTCCAGCACTTCCAGGCCGGACATCCCGGGCATGACGATATCGAGGATCGCCACCTCGATCGAATGGGATCCGGCCAACGCCAGCCCCTCCTCCCCCGAGCCGACCGCGAAGACCCGGAACCCGTGGTCGCTCAGCAAATCGCTGTAGAAGTCCCGGGTGAGAGCCTCGTCATCCACCAGCAGGACGAGGATGGGGCTTGCGGCTTGGCCGGTTTCTACCGCGGACCCGCCCACGATCTGTGCCAAGCTTGCCCGCCGTTGCTGCCGTCGGCTCGCCTCGAGCTCGTGCAGGTAGGCCAGCGTCCGGTCGAGCTCCTGACGGATCCGACGCACCTTGAGCATGGCCTGGACGCGAGCGCGGAGGTCCTCGGCCTGGATCGGTTTCGTCACGAAATCATCTGCCCCGCTGGTGAGTGCCGCTTCTTTGGTCGCGATCTGCCCGACCGCGGTGACCACGATGACCGGAATGCTCGCGGTGGCCACCCCCTGCTTGAGTCGCTGGCAGACCTCGAGCCCGTGCATCCCCGGCATCAAGAGATCCAGGAGGATCAGGTCGGGGGGGTGGGCCTGGACCTCGGCCAAGGCACTCGGGCCGTCCGAAGCCAGGACGACCTCGTACCCCCTTTCCGCGAGGATCGCCTCAAGGAGCTCTCGGTTGACCGCCTCATCATCCACGACTAAAACCCGCTCTGGCATTGCCCGCCTCCTCTCTCCAATCCGTTTCCCCGTTCTTTCCCCGTAAGCGTTCAGCTTTCAGCGGTCAGCCAAGGCAGACGACACCCCGGGTCGCGTGGGAACGCTCGAAGTCTGTCGCGGCACCGGCTGTCTCCTCGTGTTCTCGCTGAAAGCTGACCGCTGACCGCTGACCTTTCCCCTTGGCCAATCCGACGCTCCAGGCGGGGCGCGGACTGGGAGCAATCACGGTCTGCGCGCCTCACGGCGCCGCGGGCAGAAAACGCTTGAGGGTCTCGTTGAGCGCCCGGACGTTGATGGGCTTGGTCAGATACGCGCTGCAGCCGGCCTCCTGCGCCCGGACGTGCTCGTGGGCCATGGCATGGGCCGTCAACGCCACCACGGGAATGTCCCGCAGTGCGGGATCGGCCTTGAGCCGGCGGGTCACCTGGTAGCCGCTCATGCCGGGCAGTTGTACATCCATGAGGATGAGGTCCGGGTGGACCTCAGCGAGCAGTTGGAGCGCGGCAGCCCCCGTCGTGGCGACCAGGACCTCGCAACCCTGCTCCTCCAGGAGCGTGGCGGCCAGCTCCAGGTTCACCGGGTTATCCTCCACGACCAGCACCAGCGGCTGCGAGCCTCGCTTCCTCTCTGTTGTCATGGCAAGGGCTCCTCCCCCCGAGTTGCGCAACCGACTGCACCCCGTGATGCGTTCACCCTCTGCTCGCGCGCGTCACCCTCGCGATGCCGTCGGATCGCGCTCCACGCCACCCTTGGGCGATGTCCGTACCCCTCCCGTCCGCCTCCCGTCTCAACGCTCCCGGGATCCGAACATCCTGCCGAACCACCCCGGCTCGCCCGCCGGCCGGACCGGTTCCTGTCCTGCTGCCCGGGACAGTCACAGGGTCATCAGGGCGATCTGGTGCCAGAGGCACCGGTCCAGGTACCGGAAGTCGATCGGCTTCGTGATGTAGTCGAAGGCGCCCAGCTCGAGCGCCCGGCGCCCCATCTCCTCTTCGTGGACGGCCGTGACCATGATGATCCCCACTTCGTTGTCGATCTCCCGGACCTTCTTGAGCACCTCGATGCCGTCCATCTTGGGCATGCGGATGTCCAGGAGCACCAGATGGGGGCGGTTCTCCTTCACCTTGCGCAGAGCCTCCTCTCCGTTCGAGGCGGTGATCACGGTATAGCCTTTCATCGTGAGATACTCCGTGAGCAGCTCGACCGCATCCGGCTCATCGTCCACAACCAATATTCTCGCCACGCTGTCCTCCGGCAACAATGGAATGTCTACCGCTAACACTACCGAACCGGTCGCCCGATCGTCAAGGTGTGCCGGGCAACCCCCAGCACAATCTTCTCGTACGATCCTCATTTCGTCGGCAGGATCACCGCAGCATGTTTAGGAGGACAGCACGACCTCCTGTCCGCCCCCCCTCGCCGGACAGAAGGGGGGTCACCACCTTTCGAAAGGCCTGGACAATTCGAGGATCCCACCAGCCGCCGCGGGTCTCCTCCTCCAGAACCTCCAGCCCCTCAGACCGGGAGAGCGCCTGGCGATACGGACGATTCGTGGTGAGGGCGTCGAAGACATCCACCACCTGCAGGATGCGCGCCCCCAGGGGAATGGCGTCTCCCGCCAGGCCGTCCGGGTAGCCGGATCCGTCCCACCTCTCGTGGTGGTGCCGGATGATGGGGAGAACGGCCCGAAAGGATCGCAGCGGTCGGCAGATCCGCTCTCCGGTGATGGGATGCTCTCGGATGATCTCCCGCTCTTCGGGTGTCAGCAGCCCCGGCTTCAGGAGGATCTGCTCCGGCACCCCGATTTTCCCCAGGTCGTGCAGGTAGGCCCCACGCTGCAAGGCCTCGAGGAGCTCCTCGTTCGCCCCCAGAGGCTCTCCCAGCGCCCAGGCAAAGTCTGCCAGCCGCTCGCAATGCCCCTCGGTGTAGGGATCTTTGGCCTCGATGCTCTTGGCCAGCGTCCTCAGCACCGCCTCCGCCGACTCCAACTCGTCGGTGAACCCCTTCATGCGCATGAGCGAGCGCATGCGCACGCGCAGCTCCGTCAGCAGGAACGGCTTGCTCAGGAAGTCATCCGCCCCCGCCTCGATCCCCTCTGCCTTGTGGAGCTCCCCCATCCCGGTGATGAGGATGACGGGGATGAGTCGCGTGGCCGGATTCCCCTTGAGCCGGCGGCACACCTCGAACCCGCCCATCCCGGGCATGTTGACGTCCGACAGGACGATGTCCGGCGGGTTGGCCTGGATGGCTTCCAGCGCCGCCTCGCCGTTTGCCACCGCCACGGCCTCGTACCCCAGCTCTTCCACGAGCGCGCCCAGCAGCTCCCGGCCGCTGGGATCGTCCTCGGCGATCAAGACGCGGGCCGAACGCCCGTTCCCCGATTGGCCATCTGCCCGTATGCCCATACCCTCTCCCTCCAGCTTGCCTCACCTGGCGATTACTGGCTGGCCGGCTTCCGCTTCTGCATCCCCGCCCGGACGGTCTCGATCGTAGCGATAAGCGCCTCCCGTCGGAAGGGCTTGGTCACGCAGGCCCAGGCCCCCGCGGCGTAGGCCTCGCGATTGAGGCCCGGGTCGTTGCTCGCGGTGAGCATGATGACCGGAATCTCCCGGGTCGTCGGTCCTGCGCGGAGAATCCGACAGACCTCGTAGCCATCCATGCCCGGCATTTGGAGATCGAGGAGGATGACATCCGGTGGCTCGGCGTCGGCAAGGTTGAGGCCGGACACGCCGTCCTCCGCACTGCGGACCTCATATCCGGGCCCGGCCAGGAACGCTGCGACAAGGTCCCGTGTCTGGGCATCATCATCAATCACCAGCGCGCGCATTATCTGTGTCCCTCCGAAACGCTGCTTCTACCTCCTGCCCCCTCAGGTAGCCATTAGCTGTTAGCCACTGGCCTCTGGCGCGAGGCGCAGGGTCTGCGCACTTATCGGCCCAATTCTCATAATCTGCAATTCATCGGCTGCCTTCCACCCTCTGACCTCTACCCCTCTAGCCCCCAGCCCCTAGTCCCTGCTCCCTCGCCCCATCCACCGGCAGCCGCACCGTGAACGTGCTCCCCTGCCGGCCCGCCGCGGGACCGAGTTTCACCGCAAAGATCGCAAAGAGCGCAAAGAAGACTCCAGGCATACTAACTAGTCCGTAAATATGTCTACACATTCCTGTGGAATTATGTTACTATCCGGGCATGAAAACCGACGGCCGGCAGCTCCACCGGAAAGCCCTGGACGCCATCCGTGCCCTCGCGCTGCAGCGCATTGCCGAGGGCG
>JBGPQZ010000242.1:0-4968 GCA_041489335.1 Methylomirabilia bacterium | reverse complement strand
CCCGCTGGGCCCAGTGCGACGTCGTCAACAACAGCATGTACGCCAAGATCTACGGAGTCCCGGTCTCGTTCATCGGACTCGCCGGCTACCTCGTGCTCCTCCTGCTGGCCATCGCGGCGCTGCGGACATCCGGCACGACGCAGCGGCAAATCCTCCTCGTGAGCTTCCTCCTGGCGCTCGGCGGCGTCGGCTTCTCCATCTACCTGACCTACATCGAACTTTTCGTCATCGAGGCGATCTGCTCCTGGTGCCTCGCCTCGGCGGTCCTTATCACCCTGCTGGCTCTGAGCGGCGGGGTCGGCGTGTGGCGTTCGGCCGGACCTCCCCTGGGGGGGTGAGGCGTGCTTCGGTCGATCCTGCTCGGGATCCACTGCCTGTTCGCGCTCGGGCTGGCGATGCTGGTCGTCACGAACCCGAAGGAGTTCGCGGCGGTGGCGACGCTCCCGCTGCTGCTCGTCCTGGGCGTCCTCTGGGGCCTGGTCGCCCAGGGCCGCTTTGTGATCGTGCCGAGCGTGGTCCTGGCGATGCTGGCGACGGCGCTGGCCGGGGCGATGGTGATCGGCAACATCGCCTGGCCGGAGCGGGTCATCACCCAGGTGATCCTCTCGTACCTCCTCTTCCTGGCCACGCAGATCGCGGTGATCGTGCTGGCCTTCACCCGGTTCGGGCGGCGCAACTCGTCCGTCCACTCCTGATCCCATCCCCCCTTTGCATTGCGAGATCACGGTGGCCTCCGCTTGTCTGTTGATGGGGTCAATGGGTTTGCTTCGCCTGGGTGCTGTGCTATGATTCCGGCTTCTCACGCGGCGCCGCGGCGCATCCTACCCATTGGAGGATTCCCGTGATTGCACGACATGCCCATGAGATCGAGCCGTTCATCGTCATGGAGGTGATGGAGCGCGCCCAGGAGCTGGAGGCGAAGGGCGAGCACCTCATCCACCTGGAGGTCGGCGAGCCTGACTTCCCGACGCCGGCCTGTATCACTGAGGCCGCAATCAAAGCCCTCAAGGACGGCATGACCGGCTACACCCACAGCCTGGGGATCCTGCCGTTACGCGAGGCAATCGCCGAACACTACCACGTGAAGTACGGCGTGCAGGTGTCGCCGGAACGCATCCTGGTGACCGCGGGCACCTCGCCCGCCATGTGGATGGTGTTCGCCGCGCTCCTGGAGAGCGGCGAAGAGGTCATCCTCTCCGACCCGCACTACGCCTGCTACCCCAACTTCATCAACTTCTGCGGCGGCAGGCTGGCCCGCGTGGACATCTTCGAGGAGGACGGCTTCCAGTTCCGGCCCGAAGACGTGAAGGCGAAGCTCTCCCCCCGGACCAAGGCCATCCTCGTCAACTCGCCGGCCAATCCCACCGGGAAGCTCCTCACGGCGGAGCGGATGGCCGCCCTGGCCGAGCTGGGCCCGCTGGTCCTCTCCGACGAGATCTACCACGGCCTGGTGTACGAAGGGCGGGAGCACTCCATCCTGGAATTCACCGACCGGGCGGTGGTCTTCAACGGCTTCTCCAAGGCGTTCGCCATGACCGGCTGGCGGCTCGGCTACATCATCGTTCCGCCCGAGATGATCCGGCCGCTCCAGAAGATGCATCAGAACTTCTTCATCTCGGCGAACGCCTTCGTCCAGGCCGCCGGCATCGCCGCCCTGCGCGAGGCGCTGCCCGACTCGGAGCGCATGCGGCAGAGCTACGATCAACGGCGGCGGTTCATCGTCCCCGGCCTGCGGAAACTGGGCCTGGGCATCGCCTCGGAACCGAACGGCGCCTTCTACGTCTTTGCCAACGCCAAGCGCTTCAGCACCGACTCGTACGCCTTCGCCTTCGAGATCCTGGAGCGGGCGAAGGTCTGCGTGGCCCCCGGCGTGGGCTTCGGTAAGAACGGGGAAGGGTACCTGCGCTTCTCCTACGCCAACTCGCTGGAGAACCTGGCGGAGGGGCTGCGACGCCTGGAGTCGTTCCTGGCGGCGCGGTAGCGCTGCCGACATCTCACACCTCTCACGGCAGAGGAGAATTTGCATGACTGCGAGGACGAGTGCCAGCTAAGGAGATGAAAACGGCTGCGGCCAAGGCCATTGCGGGGCTGGTGAACAGCCGCGAGCTGTCTGAGGAGTACATCACCCCGAGCGTCTTCGACGCCCGCGTGGCGCCCGCCGTGGCGGCCGCGGTGGCGGAGGCCGCCCGCAAGACGGGGGCCGCGCGGCACGTGCGGCGATCCATCAGTGGGCCCCGACTGGTGTGAGGATCGCGTCGGGCTGCGTTCGGGAGGGCGGCTGAACCTCGCAGTCATGGATGGAGGAGGATCTCGATGAGCTGGCAGTACGATCACACCCACTTCAAGTGCAGCGATCATGAGAAGACCGTGGCGTTTTTCAAGGAGAACTTCGGGGCGAAGGAAGTCGTCCGGTGGGAGGTCAACGGGATGCCGATCGTCACCCTGGAGATCGGCGGCCTCTGGTACAACTTCTCCCTCAAGCGGGCGAACGAGACGGTCGACACCTCGACCGGTACCGTGCGCTACGGGGTCTACCACATGGCCTTCAAGACCGAGGACCTGGTGAGCGAGATCGCCAAGATGAAGGCCCGCGGGGTCAAGGTCACCCAGGACATCGGCCAGGCGAACCCCACCACGAAGTTCGCCTTCATCGAGGGGCCGGACGGGATCTCGATCGAGCTCCTGCAGCGGGACTAGGCCAGAGGCACGTTACCGCCAAGGCGCCAAGGAGTAAGAGCCAAGACGCCATGGGCCCCAAGAGAATGACCACGCCGGCGGGCGGGCATCCTGGCCCGCCCGCCGGGCCACCGAAGGAGCGACTCCAGCGCATTCTGGAGACGCTTGGACGGACGTACCCCGACGCCCGCTGCGAGCTGGACTTCACCACGCCGCTGGAGCTGCTGGTCGCCACGATCCTCTCGGCGCAGTGCACCGACGCCCGCGTCAACCAGGTCACCCCCGCGCTCTTCAAGAGATACCGCAGCGCCAAGGCCTATGCCGAGGCCGATCCGCCGACCCTCGAGGAAGAGATCCGCCCCACCGGCTTCTTCCGGAACAAGACGAAGAGCCTCATCGCCTGCTGTCAGAAGCTGGTGCAGGATTTCGGCGGGGAGGTCCCGCGGACCATGGAAGAGCTCGCCAGGCTGCCGGGGGTAGGGCGGAAGACGGCGAACATCCTCCTCTACAACGCCTTCGGCCTGCCCGGGTTCGGCGTGGACACGCACGTGATCCGCGTCACCAACCGGCTGGGGCTCGTGACCAGCGAGGATCCGGAGAAGATCGAGGCGGCCATCTGCGCCGTCTTGCCTGCCGCCGAGTGGGGGCAGGCCACGCACCTGTTCATCTTCCACGGCCGGCGCACCTGTCACGCCCGCCAGCCGGCCTGCCCAGAGTGCACCATCCGCTCCCTCTGTCCCTGGTCCGGGAAGCGATGACCTCCACTCCCGCTCGGCCGTCGCCTTCAACCTTTCGGGATGGGCTCCGGGCCACGCTGCCGCTGGTCCCCGGGGTCGTGGCCTTCGGCCTGGTCTACGGCGTCATGGCCCGGCAGGCCGGATTGAGCCTCAGTGCCACGGTCGCCATGTCCGCGCTGGTGACCTACTGGATTATCCGCTGGCTGGAGTAGGACGAAACCGCAGGGTAACCGCAGAGTACGCAGATGCATGAAGAACGGGTCCCTCCGATGAAATCTGTGTCATCTGTGATTCCATTCTCGCGGGGGAATGGTCTTGACACGCGAGAATGAGGGGGTGTAGATACAGCCGCGGCGTGTCCGATCACCGAGAGGCCACGGCCACCCGCCTGCGGAGGAGGCTGCCCCTCTCTGCCATCGTGTTCGGCTCGCTTCGATGCCCCTACACGCCCTCCTGGAATTCGACCGGGGCATCACCCTCGGCGATCCGCGACACACGGGGAGATACCGATCAGCCGGCCCCTCGCTGGGCTTTTTCCCTCCCCTGGCGGGAGGCCTGCGCTGAGCCCGGATTTTTCACCGCAAAGCTCGCAAAGAGCGCAAAGGGGGACGAGACAGAGGGATTCGTCCTCGGGCGACGGTCCCGAATTGTGTTGGCGCCCACGGGGGACATGCCGCCGGACCCCTTGAGATCTTTGGGGTTCTCTTCGCGTGCTTTGCGTGCTTTGCGGTTCAACTGCATTGTTCGGGCTGAGGAGGAAGAAGAGCCGATGCCGGTCCGCTTGGGGGTCATCGCCGATGACCTGACCGGTGCGAACGACACCGGGGTCCAGTTCGCCCGTCAGGGGGCCCGGACCATCGTCCCGCTCGACTGGCATGACCTGGGGGCGTTCCGTCGGATCGCGGACGTCCTGGTGCTGAACACCAACAGCCGCGCTCTCGCGCCCCGGGTGGCTGCGCAGCGCGCCCGGCTTGCCGCCGAAGCGCTCAAGAAGGCGGGGGTCGAGGCCATCTACAAGAAGATCGACTCGACGTTCCGCGGGAACATCGGGGTCGAGCTGGACGCCATCCTGGATGTCTTCCCGACACCCTTGACTGTCCTCACGCCCACGTTCCCGCCGGCGGGCCGCGCCGTCAAGGATGGAGTCCTCACGGTCCGCGGCGTGCCGGTCCACCAGACGGCCGCCGGCCGCGACCCGGTGACACCGGTCCGGGAGTCCCACCTGCCCACGCTGCTCAAGGGGCAGATCGCGCGCCCCGTGCACTCCCTGCCCCTGGGGGCGCTGCGCGGGACGCCCGCCCGCGCCGTCCGGGCCTTACGGGAGTGGCGGGAAGCCAACCCGGGGATCATCCTGGCAGACACGGTCACCGCAGGGGATCTCGATCGGCTGGTGCGGCTCATGCTCCAAGAGTCGCTGTGCCGCGTCGCCGCCGGATCGGCCGGGCTGGCCGGTGCGTTGAGTCGCGCGCTGTCCTGGAACAGTCGACCGCGGCGGGCCAAGCTCTGTGCAACGGAGCCGATCCTCCTGGTGATCGGTTCGGCCAACCCGACGAGT
>JBGPQZ010000241.1:0-5014 GCA_041489335.1 Methylomirabilia bacterium | reverse complement strand
ACGCGCTGGTACGCCAAGACGCTGAAGATCAATGCCGCTCCCGACAAGATGAGCATCACGATGTTCCGCATAGTCGGCCCTCCATGTGTCACTGCTCTGGGTCGAAGAGGGGATCCTGCCGTCCGGCCGAAATCACTCTAGCGTCCGGTTCGAGTTCCGTCAAGCGGTCACCGCGGGCCGGGCGATGGAGTTGCGGGGAGCCGGAGCGTTGTGCTAGGGTGTGCCAGCCCGCGGGGCCCCGCGCGGACGCGGCGCGGCGATGCACGCGGGGTCGGGGCAAGCCGGGGAGACGGAGCGTGCCGCCGCCGATCGGCCCTTGCGAAGCATTCCGAAACGGAGAAGCGTGGCCCACCCCATGGTGACGTCTCGGCAGTCCGTCTACACCAAGCCGTTCGTGCTCGCGGCCCTGGCCAACTTCCTGTTCTTCGGCAACCTGAATACCTACGCCTTGCTGCCGCTCTACATCCAGCACCTGGGGGGACGCGAGGGGCAGATCGGGACCATCATGGCCATGTACACGATGGCCGCGATCTGCTGCCAGCCCGCCGTCGGCCCCCTGGTGGATCGATTCGGCCGGAAGCCGTTCATCCTGCTGGGGGCGTGCCTGGCCACCGCGGTCTCCCTCGCGTTCGCGTTCACCACCAGCCTCGGGTGGCACTTCTACCTGCTGCGCTTCCTGCAGGGCGTGGCGTTCGCGTGCTTCATGACGAGCAACCTGACACTCCTGGCCGACCTCGTGCCGGCCAGTCGGCGGGCCGAGGCGGTGGGCATCTTCGGCGTCTCCGGCCTGATGACCATCGCGCTGGCGCCCGCCGTCGGCGAGACGCTTTTGCGCGCCTGGGGATTCCTGGCGCTCTTCCTCGGCGGCATCCTGCTCGGCCTCGGGACGCTGGTGGTCTGTCTCCTCACGGAGGTGCCGCGGCCCATGGCGGTTCCGGTCTCGCGCGGCCTGGGGCCCGGCTTCTGGCGGACGTTCACCCCCGTGCTCACGGCTGCCTTCCAGTTCGGGTTAGCCAACTCGGTCGTGTTCGTCTTTCTGCCGCCGTTCGCCCGCCAGGTCGGCCTCCCGCGGATCGGACCGTTCTATGTGGTCTACAGCCTGATGGCCGTCGCCGTGCGGTTCTGCGGGGGGCAACTGGCGGATCGCCTGGAGCGACGGCAGGTGATCCTTCCCTCCCTGGTGGCGCTGTCGGTGGGCGTGACCTTGTTCGCGGGACTCCATTCGACGTGGCTCCTGGTGGTCATCGCCTTCATCAACGGGATTGCGCACGGGTTCGTCTTTCCGGCGACCAGCGCCATGGCGTTCGATCGGGCTCCCAGCGGCGCGCGCGGCAAGGCGCTGGCGGTCTTCAACATGGCGATGCTGGCGGGCGGGGCGGTCGGGGCCATCGGGTTCGGCTGGCTCGCCGAGTCGGTGGGGTATCGACCCGGTTTCGTGCTGGTTGGCCTCAGCGTGGCCGTCGGGACGGCCGTGGCCTGGCGGAAGCGCTAGCTCTATCGAAAGCGGCAGGAGCCGGATTGTCTCATGCTCTCGGACCTGGACGGGCAGGGCATGACAGCGATCTTCCTGAAGATCCGCCAAGCGGCGGAGAAGGGAGATCCGAGCCTTGCGAATGGCGATCCGAGGGCGGAGAAAGGCGCCGGCGGGAGACGCGCCTTCCCGCCGGCGTTTGTTCTCTCGGAGCCCAGCCGGCGCGGGGCGTCGTCAGGCGGGCCTGGGGGGTCAGAGCACCTGGGAGAGGTCGCGGGCCTCTGCGTAGTTCGGGTCGATGTCCAGGGCGCGCTTGCAGCAGCGCTGGGCCCCGGTCACGTCGCCGAGCTCTTTAAGGCAGAGGGCCTTGTGGTACCAGGCCACGCGCGAGTTGGCGTTGTAGCGCAGGGCCTCGTTGAAGCAAGTGGTGGCGTCCGTGAACTTCTTGAGGTGGACGAGGCAGATGCCCCGGTGATTCCACGCGTTCAGTAAGCGGCTGGGGTCCCGGATATCCTTGATCCCCCGGTCGAGGTAGGCCACGGCCTGCTCGAACTCTTCCATGTGCAGGAGGGCGGTGCCCAGCTCGATGAAGTGCTCGGAGTCCCCCCGAATCGTGTGTCCCGACCGCGACCCCGCCGCCGGCTGGCCCAGGGCAACCAGGGAGTCGGCCTGAAAGCTGAAGGCCACCTCTTGCGTCGTGGCGGCCTTGGCCGACGCCCGGAAGAGATGAGCCTTGATCCCCCGCGTCGTCAGGAGTTCGTGGAATTGCGGGTGTTCCATATCGGTGGCCATGCGGACCAGGAGATCGCCGATGAAGCGGGACATCTGCAGTGTGCGCGTCCGCTCGCGCTCTGCGTACCCCGGGCGCGATTCGATCTCGGAGACGAGGTAGCGGTCCGTGGGGGTGAACAGGGCGTGGTTGAGCGCACTGGGGCTGGCGGACAGAAAGCGGTAGAGGCTTCCCCGCTCCCGGTCGGTTCCGCGGAGCTTCCAGCGAGCCTCCAGGTAGGCCGGGACCTCCGTCGCCATCATGTTGGCGGCGAACTGCGACGTCAGGAACCGGAACTTGCTCGGGCCCTCCAGGTACTGCCGGGCCAGCGACAGGAAGAGGGACAGGTCAGGGCGCAGGCCGAAGTGGTCGATCTTCCAGCGAGGCTGCCCGCCGGACTCGACGGCGACCACGTTCTCTCGGATCAGGTCCTGCAGCACCTCGCGGACGTCGGTCGCCGGCTCGCGGACCTCCTTGGCCAGCGCCTCGAGCGTGCGCGGGATGAGATCCAGCAAGGTGAGGAAGATCTTGTCCCGGAGAAAGATGTCCACCAGCCGCTTCCCTTCCAGGGCGGAATCGAGGCGCTTCAGCTCTCTGCCCTGCACCCGGGACACCAGTTCGCCATGCGAGGCGAGGACCGCATATCCGGTGGGCTTGCGCCCGGTCAGGGTGAGCTGGATCCAGTACATCTGTCCTTCGTGGTAGGCCAGGAAGCGCGGGCCGGCATCGGTCCGGATCCGAGACTTGATGGCCGGCTCGACGACTTCGGGGGGGCCGATCAGGCGCGCCCGCCGCAAGAGCGCCAGGAGCTTCTCGGGGGCAAACACGTGGAACTCCCCCTTGCCCTTCTCCTCCATGGCTGCGTACCACTCCCGCGCCGGCTTGCTCAGCCCTGAAAAGGCCAGGAACAGGCCCACGAGCCGCCGGTCCTTCTTCTTCCCGGCGGTGTAGGTGGCCAGGAATCGCCTGAGTTCGTCGGGACCAACTTCCCGCGGGAACGCGCGGGCCTTGCAGAGAATGGGTGCCTGGGTCGCCCGATGCTTGGCCTTGACCTCCAGATCGGTGCCAGCCGTGGAGATCCGGACACGAAAGTCGTCGTAGCCCAGTTCATCCAGCAAGCGCCTGACGATTTGGTTCAGAAGTCGACCCTTGTCCTTGGCCGATTCTGCTAAGACCTTGATCGTCATATCGCCTCCGGCTCGTCCTTCCCTGGTGATCACCCAGGTCGGACTCTGCTAGCCTCTTCGAGGCAGAGCCACAATACGCACACATGGATTGTGAAGAAAAAACCACGCGGCGTCACGCCGCGGCCAGAAACCGCCAAGGAGGTGAGGACGGAAACGTTGGAAGGTCGAACAAAACAAGATTCAATCAACGACGTTAGAGAGATAGCCCCGTTCCTTCGCGTACTTACTAACACAATAATGCCTCCAGCGTCAAGGCAGAACTGGTCGCATGCTGCAAAGAGTCTCATGGAAGGCGGATCAATTCGAGCAAAACCTTCCGTTGACATAAACGCTTATCTATGATAATTTCTTTATAAATCTTCACTAACTATCTGAATATACAGGTGTTTATTTGAGCCAGAAGCGATATGTCGTGCGAGTTATCTGCCTACAACACTTCATTAGTGCTGTATTTGTGGGCCATGAACCGGTCGGATGGAAGGCGGGCCGTTCGTTGATCGAATTGAGGCCGAGATCCGACGCCGGGGCCCTTGCCGATCTTGTTCCCGGGTGAGACGGAGGAGGGACGATGAACGTCCGGGTGAGATTCTTTGCGGCGACCAGAGACATCGTCGGTCAGCGGGAGTTGGACCTCGAGCTTTCCGGGACACCGACGGTGTCTATCCTCTTGGAGGAGTTGATGAGGAGATACCCGGAGCTTGCGCGAATCGTCTCCTCGGTGCGGGTGGCGGTGAATCGGGAGTACGCCGAAGCGACGCAGGCCCTGGCGGAGAATGATGAGGTCGCGCTGATTCCTCCGGTGAGCGGGGGCCTGGACCTGTACGAGATCACCGAGGCGCCGCTTTCAATGGATGCCCTCGCGAGGGCGGTCGGCCAGCATACGTCGGGGGCGATCGCGAGCTTCCTCGGCATCGTGCGGGAGTATGCCCGCGGCCGTCGGGTCGTGTACCTGGAGTACGATGCCTATCCGGAGATGGCGGTCGCCAAGATGCGCGAGATCGGCGAGGAGATCCGCGGCCGATGGCAGGTGGATCGGATCGCGGTGGTGCATCGCGTGGGACGGCTCGGGATCGGCGAGGCCAGCGTGGCCATCGCCATCGCCTCGCCTCACCGGCACGAGGCGCTGGATGCCTGCGCCTATGCCATCGAGCGGCTGAAGGCCGTCGTGCCGATCTGGAAGAAAGAGGTCTGGGCAGACGGTGCCGAGTGGATCGGCTCGACCGTGGACGAATACTGGAGCAATGACCAATTCCCAACGACCAATGGGGGTGCTTCGACCCGGCCATTGGCCATTGGGAATTGGGATTTCTGCGGTTAACGGGCGCGCTCGCGCAGCGCCTTCAGCGTGCCTTCCAGCCGCTTCAACTCCTCGCCGTACCCCGCGAAGTTCCCCTGCCGGAGAAAGTCCTGCGCCCGGCCGTACTGCTGCAGGGCCTGATCCACCAACGGACGCACGGCTGACTCGCGTCCCAGCGTGGATCCCCCCACCGGGGCGGCCGCGGCACGCGCCGTCTCCAGGGCCCTTCCGCCGCTGCCGAAGAGCTGGTGCAAGGAGGCTTCCAGGTTCTCCTCCATGGCGATCTGATT
>JBGPQZ010000240.1:0-5026 GCA_041489335.1 Methylomirabilia bacterium | reverse complement strand
GACGATCGGCGGGCGCGAGATTACTTTCGAAACCGGCAAGCTGGCGAAGCAGGCGGATGGTTCCGTCGTCGTCCGCTCCGGCGACACGATGGTCCTGGCGACGGCACAGGGCCGGATGGAGCCGCGCGAGGGCGCGGACTTCTTCCCGCTCACCGTCGACGTCGAAGAGCGTATGTACGCGGCCGGGAAGATTCCCGGCGGCTTCTTCAAGCGCGAGGGGCGTCCGCACGAGAAGGAGACGCTCACCTCCCGGCTGATCGATCGGCCGGTGCGCCCGTTGTTCCCCAAGGGCTACCACCAGGACGTGCAGATCATCGCCACGGTGCTCTCTGCCGACCAGGAGAACGACCCGGACGTCCTGGCCGTGGTCGGGGCGTCCGCGGCCCTGGCCGTTTCCCAGATCCCGTTCCAGGGGCCCATCGGCTGTCTCCGGGTCGGCCGCGTGGGCGGTCGTTTCGTGGTGAACCCCACCTATGCGCAGTTGACCGAGAGCGACATCGACGTGGTCCTGGCCGGCACCGAGGCGGCCGTGGTCATGGTGGAGGGCGGCTCTCGCGAGGTGCCCGAGGAGGCGCTCCTCGAGGCGCTCCGGTTCGGCCACCGGACGTTGCAGATGTTCGTCGCCCTGCAGAACGACCTGGCCCGCCAGCTGGGGGTGGTGAAGCCGCCCTTCGTGGCGGTGCCGGTGGACGCGGCGCTCCGCGCGCGGGTGGAGGGGCTGTGCCGTGCCCGCATCCGGGAGCTGGCCTTCGTCCGTGAGAAGGAAGAGCAGAAGGCGTGCCGCCGGACGCTTCTGGACGAAGCCCTGGCGACCGTGGCGGGGGAGCCGGAGGCGGTCAAGCTGCAGGTCACGGAGATCTTCGAGGAGCTGGAGAAGCAGGAGATGCGCCGCCTGATCATCGAGCAAGGGCGGCGGGCCGACGGCCGCAGCGTGACGGAAGTGCGGCCCATCACCTGCGAGATCGGTGTCCTCCCGCGCACCCACGGCTCCGCCCTGTTCACGCGGGGCCAGACCCAGGCCCTGGCGACCACGACGCTCGGCACCTCCGCGGACGAGCAGCGGATGGACGACCTGGAGGGGGAGAGCTTCAAGCGCTTCATGCTGCACTACAACTTCCCCCCCTTCTCGGTGGGGGAGGTCAAGTTCATGCGGGGCGCCAGCCGGCGCGACATCGGCCACGGGGCGCTGGCGGAGCGGGCCATCCAGTTCGTGCTGCCCGGCAAGGAGGAATTCCCTTACACGGTGCGGATCGTCTCCGACATCCTGGAGTCGAACGGCTCCTCCTCCATGGCCACGGTCTGCGGCGCCAGCCTGTCCCTGATGGACGCCGGCGTCCCCATCCGGTCGGCCGTGGCCGGGGTGGCCATGGGCCTGGTGAAGGAGGGGGACAAGACGGTGGTCCTCACCGACATCCAGGGGCTGGAGGATCACCTGGGCGACATGGACTTCAAGGTCGCCGGGACGCGCACCGGCGTCACCTCCATCCAGATGGACATCAAGATCCAGGGGATCACCGACGCCGTCCTGCAGCAGGCCCTGGTCCAGGCGCGGGACGCGCGCATGCGGGTCCTGGACATCATGGACGCGGCCATCGCAGCCCCGCGGGGGAGCCTGAGCCCCTACGCGCCCCGGATCATCACCTTTAAGATCCCGGTGGACAAGATCCGGGAGGTCATCGGCCCCGGCGGCAAGGTCATCCGCGGCATCGTGGAGCAGACCGGGGTCAAGATCGACGTCGAGGACGACGGGACCGTGGTCATCGCCTCGGTGGACGAGGCGGCCGCCCAGAAGGCCATGGACATCATCGGGAAGATCATCGAGGTCCCCGAGGTGGGCAAGGTCTACCTGGGCAAGGTCGTGAAGATCATGGAGTTCGGCGCCTTCGTCGAAATCCTGCCCGGCACGGATGGGCTGCTCCACATCTCGCAGATCTCCACCGAGCGGATCAAGCGGGTGGAGGACGTCCTCAAGGAGGGCGACGAGGTCCAGGTCAAGGTGCTCGAGGTGGACCGGGCCGGGAAGATCCGCCTGAGCCGGAAGGAGCTCCTGAAGGACGCCGAGGAGAAGGCCGGGTCAGCGGGACCGCCCGAAGGCGGGTCGGGGCCGGACCAGGAGGAGCGGCGCCGCGGAGGGAAGCGGCCATCGGAACGGTAGAGGTACCCTTCACCAAGGAGATCCTGCCGAACGGCATCGTCATTCTCACGGAGCGCATGCCCCAGGTGCGCTCCGTGTCCATCGGCCTCTGGCTGCGGGTGGGCTCGCGCTTCGAGCGGGCCGAGTGCGCCGGGGTTTCCCACTTCATCGAGCACCTGCTCTTCAAGGGAACGGAAAGCCGGAGCGCCGAGGACATCGCCCGGGCCATCGACGGCGTTGGCGGGGCGCTGGACGCCTTCACCTCCCGCGAGAACACCTGCTTCTACGCCAAGGTTCTGCGAGAGCACCTGCCGCTCGCCGTGGATCTCCTGAGCGACCTGCTCCTGCATCCGCGCCTCGCGACGGACGACCTGGAGCGGGAGCGGCGGGTCGTCCTGGAAGAGATCAAGATGGTCGAGGACGACCCGGACGACCTGATCCACGACCTCTTCGCGCAGCAGTTCTGGCCCGATCACCCGCTGGGCCGACCCATCCTGGGCTCGCGGCAGAGCCTGCAGGCCATCACCCGCCAGGACGTCCTGGACCACCTGCGCGATTTCTACCAGCCCGATCGGCTGATCGTGGCCGCGGCGGGCGACCTCACGCACGCCGGCGTCGTCGAGCTGATCCGTGCGGCCCTCGGCGAGTGGCGGGGGCGCTCGGTGGCGACCAACGGGGGCTCGCCGGTCTCCCACCACACGACCCGTCATGAAGAGCGGGACTCGGCCCAGCTCCACCTGGTGCTGGGGGCCGAGGGGTTGCCGTACAACCACCCCCATCGCTACGCCTTCTACCTGCAGAACGCCATCCTGGGCAGCTCCGTGAGCTCCCGCCTCTTCCAGGAGATCCGGGAGAAGCGCGGCCTGGCCTACTCGATCTACTCCTACCAGGCCTCCTACCAGGACTCGGGCCTCCTGGCCGTGTACGCGGGGACGAGCACGGAGTCGTACCAGCAGGTGGTGGACCTGATCCGGGCGGAGCTTCTGCGCCTCCGGGAGGAGCCGGTGGACCTGGACGAGTTCCGCCGGGCCAAGGAGCAGCTCAAGGGCAACCTCCTGCTGGGGCTGGAGAGCACCAGCAGCCGCATGACGCGGCTGGCCAAGGCGGAGATCTACTTTCAGCGCTACTTCGACCTGGACGAGATCATCCGGGGGATTGACAGCGTTTCCCCGGAGACCTTCGCCGAGCTCAACCGCGCGCTCTTCGTCCCGGAGCACTACGCCCTGACCACCATCGGCCACCTGCCATAGAAAACCGTCCGAGCTCCGAAGTCCGAGGTCCCGGGTCGTGGCCCCGCCGCCGAATTCCGGGGACACCAGACTCATCCCGAACAATGCAGTTGAACCGCAAAGCACGCGAAGCACGCGAAGAGAACCCCAAAGATCTCAAGGGGTCTCGCAGCATGTCCCCCGTGGGCGCCAACACAATTCGGGACCGTCGCCCGAATCATCTGTCACTTAATCACCACCCGGCAGCCCTACGACGAGAGCCGCCTGGCGGCTGCGGAAGCCGACCACCGGCGCCGGACCGAATCCCGGCTCCGCACCCAGGCCCGGGCCCTCGGGTTCCAGTTGGTGCCGGCACCTGCGCAGTCAGTTTCTTAGGAGACCAAGTTTTTCTCTTGACTTTTGTGGAAACAAAAGTGTAAGAATTCTGAATCGTGAATTCAGAATCTACAAGATTTCACTCTGTGAGTCCTTCCAAGCCGTAATAAGGGAACAGCGGGAAGCGCGCTCCCCAGAGGGCGTGGCGTAGCTGGAAGTCAGAGGAGGTCAGTGATGGCACCCGAAACATCCGCACGACAGGTACGCGCCGGAGAAATGTTGGACCGGATCATGACCACGGACATGCGTCTGTACTTCGAGGAGCAGGTCTGCGAGTCACTCTACGAGAGCGCGCGTCGCGCGAGCGACGATGGCTCCAACGAGCCCCTCAGCCTCGTTGCCGCCAAACGAATCATGAGTCGAGTTCGGCCTGGTAGTGTCTTCGTCGTGATGACCGGATGGCCGACAGCCTACCGGCCATGCGGGGAGACGGATGGCCCGCTCGGCGCCGTGATCTTGGCCCGGGCCATCGCCAAGGCCTGTGAGGCCACACCAGTCTTCCTCGGCGAACCGGACGTCGCCTCCAGTTTGGTGCCGCTCTGCCGGGTGGCGGGGTTGAACGTCTTGGATCTGGAGATGGCCAAGGCCTATAGGTCTTCGGCGCACGTCCGGAGCGTTCCGATTGGAGATGAGCCGTGTCGGAAGGTCGTCGAGAAGTTGGTACCCGAACTGCGCCCCTCCTGCGTCGTGTCGGTGGAACGACCGGGGCGAAACGAGAAGGGGGTCCACCACTACACCCGTGGGGTGAGCACATCGGAGGGGATCGCGTACTTGGATTACCTCTTCGCAGCCGCACAGCAAGAGCAGATCCTAACCGTCGGCATCGGGGACCTCGGCAACGAGCTCGGTTTGGGCAAGATTAAGGACACGGTGGCAAAGTATGTGAAGTTCGGCGCGAAGTGCCTGTGCCCCTGCGGGGGAGGGATTGCGGCCGCCGATCCGGCCGATATCACAGTTTTCTCCACCACGTCCAATTGGGGAGCGTATGGCGTCGCCGCGGCTTTGGCCATCCTCAAAGGGGATCCCGCCGTATTCCATTCGGGCGACATCGAGCGTGCACTGCTCCGTGTCTCCCGCGAGTACGGGATCGTAGACGGGGCCTTGGATTCGCCGTCGCTGTCTGTGGACACCATTCCGGAGGACGCCGACGTTGGCATCGTCGAGATGATGGGGGTCATCGCACGAAAAGCGCTGCAGTAAAGTCCTGGGGGTACGCGACGGAGTGCTCTTGGCGGCATCCGTCGTGCGGGTCGTTCCGCTTCGGACACGGAAGGTAACGACAAGGAGG
>JBGPQZ010000239.1:0-5035 GCA_041489335.1 Methylomirabilia bacterium | reverse complement strand
GCCATGGGCAGTTCCATCAGCGTCCCTCCTGGGCCAGCTCCACGAAGATGGTCATGATCGTCCCCAGCACGATGAGGTACACCCCCAGGTCGAAGAAGGTGGCCGTGGGCAACTCGTACGGCCCGATGAGCGGCAGGTCGAAATGCCAGATGGCGTGCTGCATGTACGGACGGCCCATCAGGAACGGGACCGTCCCCGTGATCACCGAGACGAGCAGGCCGTAGACCGACACCTTCCACCAGCGGTAGCGAGCCGCCTTGGCCGCCCCGAAGGCCAGGAGATACATGGCCCCCGCCGCGGCCGCCATGACTCCCGCGATGAAACCCCCGCCGGGGAGGTTGTGGCCCTGCATGAAAATCACGAAGGACACCCACACGGTGAGGGGCACGGCGAAGCGCGCCACCGTTCGGAGAATCGGATCGCCGCTCATGCCGCCTTCCTCCGCGCCCGCAGCAGGCCATACACCAGCAGGCCCACCAGGACCAGCACCGTGATCTCCCCGTTGGTGTCCATGGCCCGGAAGTCCACGATGATGACGTTGACCGCGTTCGCCCCGCCCGCCTCGGCCATGGTGCGGGTCAGGTACGCGGCGGCCAGATTCTTCACCTCCCGGAACTGCGGGCTGGTGCCGAGCATGATGAAGCTGAACATCGAGAAGCCCACGGCCACCGAGATGGCCAGGTCCACGAAGCGCCGCATGGGCGCGAGCCCCTCGCGCTTGAACGTGGGCATGTAGAACAGGATGAGGAGCAGGAAGATGGTGGAGACGGTCTCGATCAGGATCTGCGTGAGGAGGATATCGGGCGATCGGTAGACCACGTAGAGCAATGCGGTGAGGAAGCCGTTGGAGGTGAGCGCGATGGCCGCCCCGATCCGGGTGGTGGATTGGGCCACCAGGATGGCGGTGATCCCCAGCATGGCGCACAGGGTGAAGCCGTACCAGGTCATCTCCTGCAGGCTGATGGGCACCTGGAGGACGGAGAGGCCCGCACGCCAGAGCGCCGCACCGCACAGCCCCACCGTGAAGACCAGGCAGCCGCCCAGGTACCAGCGCAGCGAGCCGCTTTGCCAGCGGACGCTGAAGCCCACGGCCCCGGCGGTCACCGCCTCCATCAGGCGGTCCCAGAGGAACTGCATGGTCGGGACCCCCTGGGTCTGCTCGCGCCAGCGGGCCAGGGCCCCCCGCCCCAGGTAGATCCCCACCCCCAGCATGATCGTGATCACGGTCAGCAGCACGGGCTCCAGATGCGATGGCATCAAGGACAGGTGCACCTGGGCCTGGGGGGCCGACGAGAAGTGGCTGACCCACTCGCCGGTGATCGGGGCGAAGAGCCCCAGGGCGAGGGCAAGGCCCGCCAGAATCGCGGGTGGCAGCGTCAAGCCCAGGCCCGCCTCATGGGCATGGGCCGTCTTCTCCGACGGCCGGCCCAGGAAGATACCGATCACCAACCGGCAGCTCACGGCAAACAGGAAGGCGTTGGCTACCACCGCGAGCGCCAGGACGACCCAGCCGGGGAGCCAGCTTGCAAGCGGTGTCCCGGCGAGGAGGTCGGCGCAGAGCGCCTCCTTGGCCAGGAACCCGAAGAAGGGCGGCACGCCCGCCATGGAAAGCGCCCCCAGGGCGCAGAGGGCGAAGGTGAAGGGCATGCGGGCCCCGAGGCCGCCCAGTTGCCGGATGTCTCGCGTGTGGGTGGCGTGCTCGACGATGCCCACGACCAGGAACAGCGCCCCCTTGTACGTGGCGTGGGAGAACATTTGCAGGGCGTCCTGGCTTGCCGCCCCCAGACCGTAGAGCATGGTGATCAGGCCCAGGGTCGCCACCGTGGTCTTGGCCAGCATCCCCTTCAGGTCGGTGTCCAGGAGGGCCTGCACGGCTCCCAACAGGAAGGTGGCCAAGCCGATGGGCACCAGGATTCCCGCCCAGGCGGGCGCCGCCCCGAAGAGCGGCAGGAGCCGCCCCAGCAGGAAGATACCCGCCTTCACCATGGTGGCGGCGTGCAGATAGGCGGAAACCGGCGTGGGAGCCACCATCGCCCCGGGCAGCCAGAAGTGGAACGGCCACTGGGCCGACTTGGTCATGGCCCCGATCAGGATGAGGAACAGGGCCGGCACAAAGAGCGGCGAGGCGGTGAGGCGGGCCTTGAGATCCGCGCTGGCGAGGAGCGCTTGCAGGCTGAAGGTCCCGGTCGTCAGCCCCACCACCAGGAAGCCGATCATCATGGTCAGGCCGCCCAGGGCCGTGATGAGGAGGGCCGTCATGGCGCCTTTCCGCGCCTTGTCCTCCTCGTACCAGAAGCCGATCAGCAGGAAGGAGGTGAGGCTGGTGATCTCCCAGAAGATGAAGAGGAGGATCAGGTCATCGGCCAGCGCCACGCCCAGCATGGCCCCCATGAAGGCCAGCAGCGCGGCGTAGTACTGGCCGATGCGGGCGGGGGCGAGCTTCGGGATGTAGCTCAGCGAGTAGCTGCCGACCAGCGTGCCGATCCCGGAGATCAGCAGGGCGAAGAAGAGGCCGAACGGGTCCCCCCGCAACCCCAGGTTGACGTGGATGAGGGGCATCCACTCGCGCACGAAGATGGTAGTCGTGCCCAGGGCGTTGAGCTGCAGGCACCCGAGAAACGAAGCGGCGGCGGCCAGCACCATCAGGATCCCGGTGCGCTGCCCCGCCAGGCGCCCGATCCAGAGGGCGAGCGCCGCCACGGCGAACGGAACGAATACGATCGCGGGAAGCAGCAGTTCATACCGGGACATACGCGTCTTCCTCGGCGTGAAGACCGTTAGGAACGAGTGCTCTGGGATGGGGGAACGGGCTAAGCGACCCGCCGGGAAGCATATGCTGCGTGCGGCGCAACGGCTGGGTTCTGGGCTCGATCCGTCCGATCCCGCCTCATCCGTGCCTTCCCGGGGGGCCTACCGGTGCGGCACGGTCGGAACCTTCCCGCCTGCCGGACCACCCCCGGTCGGCGCGGACAGCCAACCAAGATGCCACGGCGCGGCACCCTAGCACAGCCGTCTGCGAAAGAGAAGTCCCGCCTGGAAAGGATGCCCGGTCTTCCGAACAACTGCACTCCCCCTGCTGCGGGGGCAGGACACCGGATCACTTCCGCCAGAACTCCGGCACGAACAGCACGACCACCGAGTACACCTCGAGCCGGCCCACCAGCATGCAGAAGGAGCAGATCCACTTGGCGGTCAGCGAGAAATGGAAGTAGTTCTCGGTCGGCCCCACGTTCCCCAGGCCGGGGCCGACGTTGCCCAGCGTGGCCGCCACCGCCGAGATGGCGGTCAGCACATCATGGCCCAGCCACGCCAGGGCGACAGAGGCGGCCACGAAGGTCAACATATACAGGGCAAACATGGACTGGACCCCCTGCGCCACCTCGGGGGCCACGATGCGACCGTTGTAGCGGAGGGTGCGGACGGCCTTGGGATGGACGATCCGGAAGAGCTGGCCGTAGGCGATCTTGAGGAGGAGCCAGACGCGGACGCACTTGATCGCGCCGCCGGTGGAGCCGGCGCAGCCCCCGACGAACATGAGAAGCAGGAGCACGTAATGGCCGTAGGCGGGCCACTTTTCGAAGTCCTCGGTGGCGAACCCCGTCGTCGTGATGATCGAGACCACCGAGAAGAAGGCGTGGCGCAGCGCCTGGGGGAACGCCGCGTAGACATTCTGGAGCACCAGGTTGAGGGCCACGGTGAGGCTGAAGAAGCCGACCACGCCCGTGTAGAAGCGGAACTCTTCGTCCTTGACGTAGCCGCGATAGTCCCGCTTTGCCATGGCGTTGTAGTGCAGGAGGAAGTTCGCCCCGGCGATGAGCATGAAGGCGGCGATCACCAGATCCACGTAGGCGCTCTGGTAGTGGCCGACGCTAGCGTTCTTGGGAGAGAAGCCCCCCGTCCCCATGGTGCCGAACATGTGGGTCAGGCTGTCGAAGAGATTCATCCCGCCCAAGAGCAGGAGGAGCACTTCGGCTGCGGAGATGATGGTGTACACGACGTAGAGTCGCTTCGCCGTCTCTTGCAGGCGCGGGACCAGCTTGTCGGCGCTCGGCCCGGGCACCTCGGCTCTGTAGAGCTGCATCCCGCCCGCCCCCAGGGCCGGCAAGACGGCGAGCGAGAGCACCACGATCCCCATCCCGCCCAACCAGTGGGTGAGGCTCCGCCAGAACAGGATGCCCGCCGGTTGCGCCTCGATCTCGGCCAGGACGCTGGCCCCCGTCGTGGTGAAGCCCGACATGGCCTCGAAGTAGGCGTCCGTGTACGTGGGGAACGTCCCGTAGATGTAGAAGGGCAGCGCGCCGAAGCCTGCCGTCAGGATCCAGCCCAACGTGACGATGCAGATCCCTTCCCGGTGGGTGACTTCCCCCCCCTTGGGCGTGAGGCCGTACATCGCGAGGGCGGCGACGACCGTGATACCGAATGACGCCAGAATGGTCGGGATGTCGTTGGCCCGGTAGTAGAGCGAGAACGGGATGGCCGTGAGCATGAACGGCGCGATTGCGAGCAGGATCAGCGCCGTCCGATTCAGCACGAGCCCGAAGCGCACCATGGTGCCCCCCTCAGGCGAAGAGTCGCTCGAGGTCCGGGATGGCCGCCGGCAAGGCGAAGACCACCACCCGGTCCTCGGGATGGAAGACGGTGTCCCCCTTGGGGATCACGATCTCGTCGCGGTGCACGATGGCTCCCACGATGGCCCCCGACGGTAACCCCACCTCGCGCACGGCCTTCCCGGCCGCCGGCGACCCGGGCGCAACCGCCAGCTCCAGCGTCTCGGCGTCGCTCTCCGGCATCTCGAAGATGGAGAGGACGCGGCCCTTGCGCACGTACTTCAGGATGACGTTGGCGGTGGCAATGCGCGGGCAAATGGCGGCATCGATCCCGAGCTGCGGCAACAGGTGCAGGAGGTGGGGCCGCTTGATCAGGGCGATGACCTTCTTGGCCCCCTGCTCCTTTGCCAGCAGGGCGGCCAGGATGTTTGTCGCCTCGTCGTCCGTCACGGTGACGACGGCATCCATCTGGCCGACTCCCTCCTCGG
>JBGPQZ010000238.1:0-5052 GCA_041489335.1 Methylomirabilia bacterium | reverse complement strand
TGGTCATGCGAAGACTTTATCTTCACGTGGTCGGGGTGATCCCGCAACGCCCCAATCACAGCTGGTCGGGGCGAGAGGATTTGAACCTCCGACTCCCTGCTCCCAAAGCAGGTGCGCTACCAGGCTGCGCCACGCCCCGAGGCGATTTATCCCCGCTTTCCTGCCACGGCGGCAGCCCTGCGGATCGCCGACGCCCCACCCCCTCGCGCTGCGGCACCCGTCATCGTGACGGCGTGGCCAGCCCCGATTCGGCCTCCGGCAGGAGCACCCGCAGAATCTCGCGCGCCCGCGCCAGGGCCCGCGCACGATGGCTCAGGCGATTCTTCACGTCCGGCTCGACCTCGGCCAGGGTCTGACCTCGGTCCGGAATCTCAAAGAGCGGATCGTACCCGAACCCATGGTCGCCCCGCGGCGCCGCCGCGATACGTCCTTCACACACCCCCTCGGCGAAGTATACCGAGCCGCGGGGGTCGGCGATGGCCACCACACAGCGGAAGCGGGCCGTCCGGCGCTTCGCTGGGACTCCTCGCAGGGCCTCCAGGAGCAGCCGATTCCTGTCGGCGTCGTTCTTCCCCGGCCCACCGTACCGGGCCGATCGAATGCCCGGCGCCCCACCCAAGGCGTCCACCTCTAGCCCCGAATCGTCGGCCAAGGTGAGGTGCCCGGTGGCCGCGGCGACCGCCATCGCCTTACGCCGCGCGTTCTCCTGAAACGAGTCGCCGCCCTCCGGAGGCACCTCGACTGGCCCCACCCGGTCGAGCGGCACGATGAGAAGGTCCAGACCTCGTAACAACGCGACAATCTCTTTGAATTTCCCGGGATTGCCGGTCGCAACGATGAGCGTGATTCTATGGGTGAGGGGCGTCTTTGTCAAGGGACTAATCGCGGATTCGCGGATTCTTACGCCGATCTGTCAGCCATTCTGCACGCCAGCCCGGATGGACGTTCCAGGGTAAACCCGCCGATCGCGGGCGGCCGCTGGCAGGCGCTCGCCCCACGAGCGAGTCCCTCCCGCCCTCGCAGCCAGCCCCGCGCCTACCGCCCTGCCGCCAGGCGCTCCGCCAGGAGCTTCCGCTGCAGGGCAATCAGCTCTCGGATGCCCGCCGCCGCCAGTTCGAGCATCCCGTCCAGCTGCGGGCGATCGAACGGAGTATCCTCGGCCGTCCCCTGCACCTCGACGAATTTCCCGGTGCCCGTCATCACCACGTTCATGTCCACGTCGGCGATGGAGTCCTCGGCATAGCAGAGGTCGAGCACCGTCTGGCCATCCACCACCCCCACGCTCGTCGCCGCAACGAAGTCCTTGAGCGGAAGGCCGGTGATCTGGCCGTTGGAGCGCAGATACTGGAGGGCATCCGCCAGGGCAAGGTACGCTCCCGTGATGGCTGCCGTGCGCGTCCCGCCATCCGCCTGGATCACGTCGCAGTCCAGCCAGATCGTGCGGGGGCCCAGCAGCGCGAGGTCGGTCACCGCCCGCAGCGAGCGGCCCACCAGCCGCTGGATCTCGTACGTGCGACCGTTCGGCCGACCGGACGAGGTCTCCCGCGGGGTCCGGGTCTTCGTGGAGCGGGGCAGCATGGCGTACTCGGCGGTCACCCAGCCCTGGCCGGTGTCGCGCAGAAAGGGGGGCACGCGGTCTTCCACGCTCGCGGCGCAGACGACTTTCGTGTCGCCGACCGTGATCAAGACCGAGCCCTCGGCATGCCGCAAGAAATCCCGGGTGATGTTGACCGGGCGCATCTCGTTGGGTCGCCGTCCATCGGGTCGCATGGGGTCTCCGTTCGGATTCGCCCAAGGGTGAGGTTCAAGGATGCGGGTTCGAGGCTCGCGCTCGCCGCCTCTCACTGCTCCGCAACCGGCGGCGGCGACACGATGGGCTGCGCCTCTTCCCCCGGGAAGCGCGGGCTGATGGGGCGCCGGAGGTCCACGCCTCCTGCCATGGCCGCGAGCTCCTGCCCCTCGGAGAGGAATTGCACCCGCTTGATCTCCCCGAAGGTGCTGGTGAGGGTCAGGACAATGGCCGAGAGTGGGAGATCCGACCCGGTCGGTCCGCTCGCCAGCGCGTGGACCGCTTTCCCGCCGTCGAGATAGAGGATGCCGAAGGCGTCGAGGAAGGCCTGACGGACCTCGAATCCCTGGGGGAGCGGGGAGCGGAGCTCGCCCTCGCCAGCCTTCGCCAGCTCCCGCAGTACGACCTGCAGATCCTCGGCCCACTTCGCCCGGCGCGGGATCTCTCGCGCCTGCTCGACGAGGGCCCCGTTCCCCGCATGGACCAGGAAGAGGCGGACGTGCCGCCGCTCCTCCACGGGGGGCGGAGCCGGAGGGGACACCCCCGGCGCCCGGCTGCGGGCGGCGAGCATGCCGGCCGAGGGGGGCCAGAGATCCCACGCGATCCCCCCAATCACCCCTAGGCTCACGAGGAGGAGGCCGAACCATGGCCAAGCTGGGCGGCGCACCGTCTCGCCTCTGCGGACCGGATCAGGATCGGGCCCCGGCCGGAGCCGATCCCTTGAACCCGAGCCGCTGTTCGTAGCGCAGCTTGTATGCGGCGATCGCCTCGAAGAGCGCCTCCGCAAGCCGCTGCCGGTATTCCTGGCGCCGCAGCTTCCGCTCTTCGCGGGGGTTAGTGATGAACGCGCTCTCGACCAGGACGGCAGGCATGGCGGCAGTAGCCAGGACGTAGAACGGGCCGGACTTCACGCCCCGGTTCTCAATCTTGAGGATCTTGTCGAGGGCGGAGAGTAGTCGCTCGGCCAGATCGCTCGATTCCTTCATGTCCCGGCTGACCGCCATGTCGGCCAGGGTCATCTTCAGCAGAGACTCCTGTTCCTTCCCGACGGTGCCGTTGCCGTCGATGATCAGGTTCTCGCGTTGGGCCGACGCCCGGGCATCGCTATCCGACGGCTCCCGCGCAAAGAAGAAGGTTTCGAACCCCACCGCCCCCCGCTGCCCCGCCCCGTTGACGTGCAGGCTGAGGAAGAAATCCGCCTTGGCGCGATTGGCGAAAGCGCTGCGCTCCGGGAGCGGGACGAAGACGTCTTCCGTCCGGGTCATGAGGACGCGCAGGCCGAGGTGCCGCTGCAGGAGGGCCCGCAGCCGACCCGCCAGATCCAGGACAACATCCTTTTCCATGAGGCCCGTCGGCCCCATGGCCCCCGTGTCATGCCCGCCATGCCCGGGATCCAGGACGACCGTGAGCGCCCTAGCCGGCGGCTCCTGCTCGGGCGGCGAAAGAGGCTTTGGCGCGGCATGCCTACTCGCCCCAGGTTCGGCAGCCGGCTGATCCACCGCCACGCGCCCGCCCGGGTCCGGCGTCGCAGGGCGTTGGGGACTGACGCTGGCATTCCTCACCGGGCCGGCGGACGCCTCGCGCGGCCGCGAGGGCGGCTCCTCGACCCGGCGGCCCGACGGAGGAGCGGCCGGCAGCGCGGCCCTGATCTCGCCCCCCGTCCCCGCCGTGAGCAGGTCCACCACGATCCGATCCGGACTCGTGAGCGTCATCGTTCGGACCTTCACCTGGCGCAGGTCGCACGCGATGGCGACCTCCACGCCCCCATCGCGCTGCGTCGGTTCCACGCTGCGAACGACTCCCGAGGTGAGGTCAACCCGTCGAATACTCGCGGCCAATTGCCCCCCAGGAACCAGGATGCGGAGGCCGGCACTCGCCTCCTGCAGCGACCACTCCTGCTGGCCGGCCAATTCCAACACAACCCGCGTGTACCCTGGATGGGATCCGATGCGTACTTGTGTGACGGTCGTGAAATTAGATGCCGCAGGGCGCTCGCCCGCCTCCGGCCTCGACGCCGAGCCGCCCCGAGTCGGAGAGGATCCGCCCGCGCGGGCGGCGAGCGCCGCCTCCGTGCTTCCCATGAGGAGCACACCCACCCACACGATCCCCAGGAAAGCTAGCGCAAGACACCACCGATTCATCGGCACCCGCAAGAGTCTCATTCCTGATTTTCCGGGAGGTTGTCTTCTATAACTAACACATCTCTTCCATGGATGTCAAACAACCATCCAGAAAGCAAGAGGAAATTGAACTCTCGTACTCCCACACTCTCACCTGCACCCATGGCAACAGCACGTGCCAAAAAGAGAAGGCCTCATGCCATTCGGCATGAGGCCTTCTGAAAAAATCCGGCGGCGACCTACTTTCCCACCCAGTTGCCCAGGCAGTATCATCGGCGCAGGAGGGCTTAACTTCCGTGTTCGGGATGGGAACGGGTGTGGCCCCTCCGCTATAGCCACCGGAAACCGCAGACTCAATGCCCCAGGCAACGATTCACGGCCCCGTCTGGCCCGTGACGATGTGTTCCTTGATCTGGGCGAACTGTTTCTTGCCGAGAACCTTCCGAACCACCAGATCGTCCAACTTCCGATAGGGACGATTCTTGACGATTCGTTCCGCAACCTGCGGTGTGATTCCGGGAAGCCGACTCAACTCCGCGAGGCTAGCGCGATTGATGTCTACCTTCGCAACGATCGTGCTGGCAACGCCGGGCTGCAGGTCTCCCCCGCTTGCCGGAACCTGGGCGGCCGCAAGCCACACCAGACCCGCAAACATCATCACGCCGCCCATAATGAGCAAGGCACTGATGCGTCGCATGGGGAAATGGGAATAGCGATTCGGGTATCTACCATGCTTCCCGCATAATGCAATAGGAAGAAAAATGGGGTCAAGCCTCACGGCCGATTAGTACCGGTAAGCTGAATCCCTCGCGGGACTTACACCTCCGGCCTATCAACCTCGTGGTCTTCGAGGGGCCTTGAGTCCTGCCCTTTCGGACAGGAGGGAGATCTCATCTAGGGGGGGGCTTCGCGCTTAGATGCCTTCAGCGCTTATCCCGTCCGAACATGGCTACCCAGCAATGCCCTTGGCAGGACAACTGGGACACTAGCGGTTCGTCCATCCCGGTCCTCTCGTACTAAGGACAGCTCCCCGCAAATCTCCTCCGCCCACCATAGATAGGGACCGAACTGTCTCACGACGTTCTAAACCCAGCTCACGTACCGCTTTAATGGGCGAACAGCCCAACCCTTGGGACCTGCTTC
>JBGPQZ010000237.1:0-5058 GCA_041489335.1 Methylomirabilia bacterium | reverse complement strand
CCGCCCGCAGATCCGGCAGCGATGATAGCGGCGCACCGCAAACTTGGGGGCGCGCTGTTGCTTGATTTTCAGGCTGGTCTTGGCCATAGCGTCACTCGCCTACTTCCGGAATGGAAATCCGATGAGCTGCAACAGGGCCCGCGCCTCGTCATCGCTGCGGGCCGAGGTCTCGACGCACACGTCCATCCCCCGGGTCATCTCCACCTTGTCGTAACTGATCTCCGGGAAGATGAGCTGCTCCCGGATCCCGAGGGAATAGTTCCCCCGCCCGTCGAAGGACTTGGCCGGGACTCCCCGGAAGTCGCGGATGCGCGGCAGCGCCACGCAGAGCAGCCGGTCCAGGAACTCGTACATCCGCTCCCCGCGCAGCGTCACCTTGCAGCCGATCGGCATGCCCGCCCGCAGCTTGAAGGAGGCTTCCGACTTCTTCGCCTTCGTCACCACCGGCTTCTGACCGGTGATGGCGGCCATCTCCGCCACGGCGGTGTCGATCACCTTCACGTTGGCCACGGCCTCGCCCAGCCCCATGTTGACCACGACCTTCTTGATCTCGGGGACCTGCATCCGGTTCCGGTAGTTGAACTGCTGCATCAACGCCGGGCTGATTTCCGATCGGAAGCGCTCGCGCAACCGCGCCGGAACCCGGGGGAGTTTGGGCGTGGCCACCACCTCCGGCTTGCCCTTGGCTGGCCGCTCAGTCTTGACCGGCTTCGCCGCGGCTTTGGTCTTCCGCTCTGCCTTGTCCGCCATAGCTTATTCCATCGTCTCGCCGCATTCGCGGCACACGCGGACCTTGCGTCCGTCCGCCAGTTGCGTCCGACCGACCCGCACGGGGCGATCGCACTTCCCACAGACCAGCTGCACGTTACTGACGTGCAGGGGATTCTCGCGCTCCAGGATGCCCCCCTGCTGTCCGAACTTGCCTGGCCTGGAGTGGCGCTTGACGAAGTTGATCTTCTCCACCAGGACCTTGTCCAGCTTCGGCAGCACCCGCAGGACCTTCCCCCGCTTCCCCTTGTCCTTGCCGGCGATGACCTCGATGAGGTCGTTCTTCTTGACCGCCAGCCGATATCCCACACCCATGATCCGTCTCCCGGAAACGCGCCGGTGCGCTTAGATCACTTCCGGCGCCAGCGAGATGATCTTCATGAATCGGGCCTCGCGGAGCTCGCGGGCCACCGGACCGAAAATGCGGGTCCCCACCGGGTCGTTGTGGTCGTCGATGAGCACCGCGGCGTTCCGGTCGAACTTGACATAGCTCCCGTCCGGCCGGCGCTTCTCCTTCACCGTCCGCACCACCACCGCCTTCACCACCGCCCCCTTCTTCACCGAGCCATCGGGGGCGGCTTCCTTGACGTTGGCGACGATGATGTCACCCAACCGGGCGTACCGCTTGGCCGAGCCCCCCAAGACCTTGATCAGCGAGATCCGCTTGGCCCCGGAGTTGTCCGCCACATCCAGAATTGTTCGGAGGCCGATCATCGTTGTACCCTGTCTGCCGCCCCGGGCCGCCCCGGGTCAGGAATGTGACCCGGCGTCCGCGCGCCCACTCAGACGGCCTTCTCCAAGATCTCGAGGACTCGCCACCGCTTGTCCTTCGAGAGCGGGCGCGTCTCCATCAACCGGACCGTGTCCCCGACCCGACAGGCGTTCGTCTCGTCGTGGGCCTTGACCTTGCTCTTCCGCCGCACCATACGGCTGTACTCCTGATGCCGCGTCAGACGGGAAATCTCCACCACCACGGTCTTCTGCATCTTGTCGCTGACCACGGTCCCGACGGTCGTCTGCCGCCGGCCTCGCTCCTCCACCATGCTAGGCCCCCCCCTTGGCCCCGGCGCGCTCCACCAGGGCCTGCTGGGCAGTTCGAACGCGGGCGATGTCTCGTCGGAGCTGCCGGATCCGCATGGGATTCTCGACCTGGGCCGTGGCCTGACGCAGGCGCAACTTGAACAGCTCTTCCTGGAGGGCCGTCGCCTTCTGTGCCAGCTCCTCCACCGTCAGATCTCTGACTTCGGCGTACTTCATCACACGCCCCCCGTGGCCTTGCGAGACACAAATCGGGTGGCGATGGGGAGCTTCATGCTCGCCAAGCGCATGGCTTCCTTCGCCTCTGCTTCCGGGATCCCTTCCATCTCATACAGGATGCGTCCGGGCTTCACCACGGCCACCCAGCCCGCGGGCGCCCCCTTGCCCTTCCCCATGCGGGTCTCCGCCGGCTTACTGGTGATCGGCTTGTCCGGGAAGATCCGGATCCAGACCTTCCCGCCCCGCTTCACGTAGCGGGTCATGGCCCGCCGGGCCGCCTCGATCTGCCGGTTGGTGATCCAGGCCGCCTCCAACGCCTTCAGGCCATACTGCCCGAAGGCCAGAACGGCGCCCCGCGTGGCGATCCCCGACCGCCGCCCGCGCTGTTGCTTCCGGAACTTTACCCGTTTTGGAACCAGCATGTGTCAGTCCTCCCCCACGGCTCAGCCCTGGGTCGCGGGGGGCATCGGCCCCCGGCGTCGGCGGGCACGGTCCGAGGGAGTCCGGAGATCGCGCTGGCGTTCCGCCGGCTTCGTCTCGACGCCCAGGGTCTCCGGGAGCACTTCGCCGTGGAACACCCAGGCCTTCACCCCGATGATCCCGTAGGTCGTCTTGGCGTTGGCGAGTCCGAAATCGATGTCGGCGCGCAGCGTGTGGAGCGGCACGCGCCCCTCACGATACCACTCGGAGCGGGCGATCTCGGCCCCGGCCAGCCGGCCCGCGCAGGCCACCTTGACCCCCTGCGCCCCCAGCCGCATGGCGGACTGGACCGCCTTCTTCATGGCGCGCCGGAAGGCGACGCGGCGCTCCAACTGCTGGGCGATCTGCTCGGCCACGAGTTGCGCGTCGGTCTCGGCCTTGCGCACCTCCTCGATGTCCAGCCGGACCTCCTTCTTGGTCATCTTCCCCAGCTCGGCGCGCAACTTCTCGACCTCGGACCCCTTCTTGCCGATGATGATGCCCGGACGCGCGGTGTGGATGATGATCCGAATCTGGTCCGCCTTCCGCTCGATCTCGATCCGGGACACCCCGGAGTGGTAGAGTCGCTGCTTGATGTAGCGTCGCAGCTTCAGGTCCTCGTGCAGGACCTCGGCAAAGTTCCGCCCGGCATACCATCGCGAACGCCACGTCTTGATGACGCCCAGGCGGAAACCCAAGGGGTGCGTCTTCTGTCCCACGCCAACCTCCGTTGTTTCGGTGACCATGCCGTCCGGCGTCGAACGGCGAGCCGGGTCAGCTTCCCCGCTCTTGCAGCACGATCGTGATATGGCTCGTACGCTTCCGGATCCGGAAGGCCCGGCCCATGGCCCGCGGCTGGATCCGCTTCATGCTCGGGCCCTCGTCCACGAAGGCCTCCGCGACGACGAGCCGGTCCACGTCCCGAACCCCATGGTTCTGCGTCGCGTTGGCCATGGCCGACCGCAACACCTTCTCGACGATGCGCGCCGCCTGCCGCTTGGCCACCTGGACCTGCACCAGGGCGCTGTTCACATCCTTGCCCCGAATCAGGTCCACGACCAGCCGAGCTTTCTGGGCTGGCACCCGGACGAATCGCGCAACAGCTTTGGCTTCTGCCATCTCTTGACCCCGGCCCCTGGAGCCCGCCCGCCGCACGGCGGACGGCTCTCCGGAATGCAATCGCCCTTGGGCGTTACTTCAACGCCGTGGACTTCGCAGTATGCGCACTGTGTCCGCGGAAGGTCCGGGTCGGAGAAAACTCACCCAGCTTGTGGCCCACCATGTTCTCCTGGATGTACACCGGGATGAACTTCTTCCCGTTGTGCACGGCCAGGGTGTGGCCGACGAATTCCGGCAAGATCATCGACCGCCGGGACCACGTCTTGAGGACCTTCTTCTCCCGGGCCCGGTTCATGCCCTCGATCCGCTGCTGCAGCTTGGCCTCGACGTACGGCCCCTTTCTCAACGACCGCGCCACGCTTCCTCCGGACGGCGACCCGCGGGGCTTCACCCCCGCGGCCGCCAGCGACAATCTACTTCCGCCGCTTCACGATGTAACGGTCGGAGAACTTACCTCTCCGCCGCGTCTTCCCCTCGCGCTTCCCCCACGGGCTGCACGGGTGCCGACCGCCAGAGCTCTTCCCCTCGCCGCCTCCCAGGGGATGGTCGTGGGGGTTCATGGCCACCCCGCGCACCGAGGGACGGATCCCCAACCAGCGCGACCGCCCCGCCTTGCCGATGGAGACGTTCTCGTGGTCCAGATTCCCCACCTGTCCCACCGTCGCCATGCAGGAGAGGCGCACCTTGCGCATCTCGCCCGAGGGCATCCGCAGGAGGCCGTGCTCTCCCTCTTTGGCCACGAACTGCGCCGTGGCCCCGGCGGTGCGCACCAGCCGCGCTCCCTGCCCCGGCTGGAGCTCGATGTTGTGGACGTTCACCCCCACCGGGATGTTCCTGAGCGGGAGGGCGTTCCCCACGCGCACCTCGGCCTCGGGGCCGGACATCACCCGATCCCCCACGTTCAGGCCCAGCGGCGCCAGAATATACCGCTTCTCGCCGTCCGCGTAGTGGAGCAAGGCGATCCGCGCCGACCGGTTCGGGTCATACTCCACCGCCGCCACCGTGGCCGGGATGCCGTATTTCTCCCGGCGGAAGTCGATCACCCGGTACATCCGCTTGTGGCCGCCCCCCCGGTGGCGGCACGTCACCCGCCCCAGAGCGTTCCGGCCCCCCGTCTTCCGCAAGGGAGCCAGCAGGGACTTCTCCGGGGCTGCCTTGGTGACCTCCTCGAACGTGGAGACACTCTGGAAGCGACGCCCCGGCGAGGTCGGTCGGTATTTTCGCACCCCCATGGTGTGCCGTCCTTTTCCGCGGGACCGTACGCCGCGCGGTCCCGGTGTGCCGTTAAACCCCTTCGTACAGGTCGATGGAATCGCCCGTTTTCACCGTGGCGATGGCCTTCTTCCAATCCGGGGTCCGCCCCTGGAAGCGGCCGAGCCGCCTTTTCTTCCCTCGCACCTGGACGGTGCGAACGTCGATCACCTTCACCTTGAACAGCTGCTCGATGGCCCGCTT
>JBGPQZ010000236.1:0-5064 GCA_041489335.1 Methylomirabilia bacterium | reverse complement strand
TCGGAGTTGAGGAACATCACGGCGAAGATCAGCTCGTTCCAGGCGTAGATGAAGGCGAAGATCCCCGTGGCGACCAGCCCCGGCTTGATCGTCGGCAAGACGGTCCGGAACAGCGCCCCCAGCCGCGAGCAGCCGTCGATCATCGCCATCTCATCGATCTCCGCCGGGATGGCATCCATGAATCCCTTCATGAGCAGGGTGCAGAAGGTGATCATGAACGTCGTGTAGGTTCCCACCAGCGCCAGGCGCGAGCGGGCCAGCCCCAGGGCGATGAAGATCTCGAAGAGCGGGATCACGATCATGACCAGGGGAATCATCTGGATGGCCAGGATCGAGAAGAAAATGAAGGTCTTGCCCTTGAACCGGAAGCGGGAGAGGGCGTACCCCGAGAGCGTCGTGATCGCCAGCGTGAGGAGCGTGGTGGCCCCGGCCACGAGCAGGCTGTTCAGGAAGAACCGGTCGAAGCGGGTGAAGCTCCAGAGGGCGCGGTAGTTCTCCAGCGTCAGCTCCCGCGGGATCAGGTGGAGGGGGAGCCGTGCCACAGCCGTCTCGCTCTGCAGCGAGGTCGCCAGTGTCCAGTAAATGGGAAAGAGCGTGAAGGCCAAAAAGCCCGCCAAGGGCAGGTACAGGGTGACGAGCCGCCAGGGATTTCTCTGTCGCATCAGAGGATCCTGTCCGAGCGCCGGAAGGCGCGGTAGTAGAAGGCCGTGATGGTCATCAGGATGGCGAACATGACCATGGCCAGCGCCGAGCCCATGCCGAAGTCGAGGTCGCGCGAGGCCTTCTTGTAGAGGAACGTGGCCAGCGTCTCAGAGGCCCGCACGGGTCCGCCGTCGGTCATCACGAAGATCAGATCCACGTCGTTGAAGATCCAGATCGTGCGCAAGAGCAGCGCCGCGAAGACCATGGGGAGGATGGAGGGCAGCGTCACGTGGAGAAAGCGCTGCCAGGCCCCTGCCCCGTCCATGGCGGCCGCCTCGTAGAGCGCGGCCGGCACGGCCTGGAGTGCCGCCAGGAGCATCACGGCGAAGAAGGGGGTCCCGCGCCAGATGTTGGTGAGGATGATCGCGGGAAGGGAGGTGCTGGGGTCGGCCAGAAAGGCGAGGCGGTGGCCCACCAGGCCCAGGCGCACCAGGATCTCGTTCAGGACCCCCACCTGGGGGTTGTACATCCACTTCCACATGATCGCGATGATCACCCCCGAGATGGCCCAGGGGGAGAGGATCAGCGACCGGTACAGCCCCCGCGCCGGGAACCGCTCGTTCAGGAGCAGGGCCAGGGCCAGGCCGAGGATGAACTGGAAGGCGAGTGAGCCCAGCACCCAGACCGCGGACTGGCGCAGCACCAGCCAGAAGGTCGGGTCCTTCGCCACCGTGAGGTAGTTGGCGATCCCCACGAACCGGTTCCCGGTGGGCTCGGTGAAGACGCGATGCTGGAAGCTGGTGTACAGGTTCAGCCCCAGTGGGTAGAGGATGAAGAGGACGATGAAGCCGAGCGCCGGGGCCAGCAGCAGATACGGCACGAGGCGGGGGGGAATCCGCAGATGGTATCGCATGGGTGAAGGCGCGGCCCCCGGGAACCCCCCGGGGGCCGCCTCAATCTATTTCAGGGCGTCGGAGATGGCCTTGGCGATCGCCTCGCCCGTCGCCTCGGCCGACTGCTGCTTGAGGAGCCCCTTCTGGAACTCCTCCTTGAGCGGGCCGGCGATCAGGCTGTTCCACTTGGCCATCTGGATCGGGAAGTTGAAGGAGCCCGTTGGGTCGTCGAGCTGCTGCTTGAAGACACCCAGGAACGGGTTGTTTTTGAACCACGCCTCCTCGTACACGGACTTGTTGGCGGGCAGCGCCCCGGTGGTCTGGGAGAACTTGGAGTCGTTCTCCGGGCTCAGCATCCACTTCACCAGTTCCCACGTCTCCGCCGGATGCGCCGACTGCTTGAACATCACGTAGCCGTTGGTGAAGTTCGCGGCGATGTAGCGGCCCTTGGGGCCCCGCGGGATGGGCGCCGTGCCGAACTTCTCCCGGGCAGCCTCCACCGTTCCGCCCAAGGCCTTGACCTGGCGGGCCACCGAGTACTGGTTATGGATGTACATCCCGGCCGCGCCGCTGCTGAACTCCGCCGTGTTCTCCAGGAAGGAGTTGTTCACCGAGTTTGGCGTGCAGACCTGATGCACGGTGCAGAGCTCGAGGTAGTTCTTCAGTCCGTCTATGCCTCCGTGCTTGTGCAGCCCCAGGCTGCCGTCCTTCTCGAAGAAGACGTTCCCGTTCGCCATCAGCATCCACATGATGTAGTAGCGCTCGTTCCCGCCCGCGCCCCGCATGCTGAAGCCGTACCGGTTCTTGGCGGGGTTGGTCATCTTCTTGGCGGCGTCCAGGAACTCGGCCCAGTTCGACGGCGGCGCCTTGATCCCCGCCTCCTTGAGCCAGTCGGTCCGGTAGTAGAGGGCGTCGATCTGGAACTCGGAGGGGAGGTAGTAGAGGGTGTTCTTGTAGGCCTTCCCCACCGAGAAGACCTGGGGCAGGAGGTTCTTGGCGCCGGCCCACTTGTCGGCGTAGGGCCCGAGGTCCAGGAGCTCCCCCATGGCGGCGAACTCGCCCAGCCAGGTCGCCTGGAAGAACATGGTGTCGGGGAGGGTCTTGGTGGCGGCGGCGGTCACCAGCTTCTGGCGGGCCTCCGCATAGGGAATGTTCAGATAGTTGACCTTGAGGTTGGGGTACTTGGCCTCGAAGCCCTTGAGAATCTCCATCCGGAGCTTGACCAGGTCGGCCGGCTCGGCATCCCAGAAGGTGATGGTCACCGGCTTCGCCTGCGCCAGAGCCCCCGCGGGCAAGAGCCCCGCCAGGGCGAGGAAAAGCCCGAGAAGAACCGTCAGCCTGCTCACCGCTCTCATGTCGAGCCCTCCTTTCCTCCTCAAGTTAGGTAAAGCGCTTTACCGACTTATATGCCATCTCCTCGTCGCGTGTCAAGTCCCAAAGCGAATCACCTTACGGGGAGCCAGAAGCCAGAGACGGGGGCTCGGGGAAGCGCCGACTCTGCCTGGAGGGTGGCACGGCGGAGGACGGCGACGCGGAGGGATGCGGGAACTCCCTCGACGGGCGCAGCCTATGGCTCGGGCCGGTTGGCCCGGCCGCGCGAGTGGCGCGCCACCTCGCGATCCGCCTCGCGCTGCTTGATGTCTTCCCGCCGGTCGTACTCCTTCTTGCCCCGGGCCAGGGCCAGGCTCACCTTCACGTACGGCCCCTTGAGGTACAAGGCGAGCGGCACCAGCGTCAGGCCCTTCTGCTCCACCTTGCCGATCAGCCGCTGGATCTCCGCCCGGCGCATGAGGAGCTTCTTGGGCCGCAGGGGATTGGGGTTGTCCCGGCTGGCTGCCTCGTAGGGGCTGATATGGCAGTTGTGGAGGTAAAGCTCGCCGCGCTCGACGGCGGCGTAGCCGTCCCGCAGGTTGGCCCGGCCCTGGCGGATGGACTTCACCTCGCACCCGAGGAGGACGATCCCCGCCTCGAAGGTCTCCTCGATGTGGTAGTCGTGCCGGGCCTTGCGGTTCGCGCAGAGGGTCTTCCCTTCTGGCGAGCCGGCCTGCTTCTGGTGTGGGGAAGTGGCACGCATGATGGGGTGACTGTAGGCGATGGATGCGACCTGCGGCAAGCAGAATCGTGCCGACGGCGGGGATTACGTTCGCGGGATGGCCCCGGCCCCACCCGGTGCGGAGCCGGTCTGTCGAAGCAGGATGGTCTCCAGCAAATCCTGGGAGAGCCGCTCCTTCCACCGCACGCCGTAGACCGCGGACGCCGGATCGGATCCGGGGGACGCCGACGTCCACACGACCTCCGCGAGGAGCCGCTGGCCCAGTGCGGAGACCGGCAGCGAGATGCGCAACTCCGTCCGCGGGGGTATCGCCCACCGGACGTGGATCTCTGCACCCCCGCGGCTGACGTTGGACATGGACCCGAGCAGCGAACTGAGCCCGCTGCCCTGCCAGGCGTGGATGATCCCGATGCGCACTGGTATCATGGCCGGGAGTCGCAGATACTCCCGAGGCTCCGGCCCCTCTTCTTGCGGCGTCATCGCGTCTCCCCTGCCGTCCGCGCTTCCTCTGCCCTGCCCCGCCCGGCTCACCGCCGCGGGCCGCGATCCAGCGAGCGGTACTGGATTGCCTCCGCGATGTGCTCCGGCTGGATGTCCCCCACCGTCTCCAGGTCGGCGATGGTCCGGGCAACCTTCAGAATCCGGTCGTACGCCCGGGCCGAGAGCCCCAGCCGTTCCATGGCCATCTCCAGGAGGCCCTTGGCCTCGCCCTCCACTTGGCAATGTTTTCGAATCTGCCGGGTGCTCATGTGCGCGTTGCAGTAGACCTTGCTCCGGCGGAAGCGCTCCTGCTGGATCTCGCGGGCGCGGCGCACCCGTTCGCGGATCGCGGCCGAGGGCTCGCCCGACGGATCCCCGGAGAGCTCCCGGTGCCTGAGCGGCGGCACGTCGATGTGGATGTCGATCCGGTCGAGCAATGGGCCGGAGAGGCGGGCCAGGTAGCGCTGGATCTGGAGCGGCGTGCAGGAGCACTCCTTCGTCGGGTCCGTCGCGTAGCCGCACGGGCACGGGTTCATGGCAGCCGCCAGCATGAAGCGCGCCGGGTAGGTCAGGGAGGACACGGCCCGGGCGATGGTGACCTGGCCGTCCTCCAGGGGCTGGCGCAGGACCTCCAGGACATGGCGCTTGAACTCGGGCAACTCGTCCAAAAACAGCACCCCGTGGTGGGCCAGGCTCACCTCTCCGGGCCGCGGGATGTTCCCGCCGCCGATCAGGCCGGCATCCGAGATGGTGTGGTGCGGAGCCCGGAAGGGGCGCGTGGCGAGGAGGGCCTGCCGCGGCGGCAGGAGGCCACAGATCGAGTGGATCTTCGTGGTCGAGATGGCCTCTTCCAGCGACAGCTTCGGCAGGATGGTGGGGAGCCGCCGCGCCAGCATCGTCTTGCCGGAGCCGGGCGGCCCGATGAGCAGGATGTTGTGTCCGCCGGCCGCCGCCACCTCCACCGCCCGCTTGGCGTGCTCCTGCCCTTTCACGTCG
>JBGPQZ010000235.1:0-5081 GCA_041489335.1 Methylomirabilia bacterium | reverse complement strand
GGGACATGCCGCGAGACCCCTTGAGATCTTTGGGGTTCTCTTCGCGTGCTTCGCGTGCTTTGCGGTTCAACTGCATTGTTCGGGCTAAGCCGTAACCGCGGCACATGCTGCCCGGCCCACGTTGTCGTAGTTTGGTAGCCTACTACGAGGCCGTCAGGCGCATCCGGGGATGAGCCTCTGTGAGCAGTTCCAGGCTTCCGGCCGACTCAGGCCCACTTGTTTCACCGCAAAGCTCGCAAAGAGGGGCAGAGTCTCACAATACGCACTAGCCTGCGTCCTGAACGTCCGCTTACGATTCATCGCCCCTTTCCACCCGGCACGACAGGCCCGGGCTTGCGCCGACATCTCCGGTGCCCACCCGAGCACGTACCAGAAGCGACCCATACCCCTGATCGTCCACCTCCCACTTCACGAGGGCTCGGATGCTCGGCGCGGCACATCTTGGAAGACCCGGCGAGGCTTGTCAATGGGAGGTAAACTCCACAGGTAGTACCCGCAGGCGCAGACAGGTCGAGGTAACGTAACTTGTCATTCTTGGCAACGTATTCGCGACTGACGGTACCCGTGACTCACCCGCGTCGTAAGGTGACAAGAGTGGCAGCGTCCCCAATTACAATTAGAGGGGCGGGCCGCCGCCGCTCGTCGGACTCTCCCCCGGGCTGTGCGGTTCTGGAGGGAGTGTCGCCTATTTTACTCACCGCTCAGTATAGAGGGCGAGGAGAGCGACTTAGACATCGTTGAAGAGAGTACGATGGTCCCGGTAGACGCGGGTGACCTTGGGGTACTTTGACCGACCCACTCTCACGGGAGGGCGCGATCACGCGGTGGCCGGCTCCGCTTCCAGCAACACACAGCGGCGTGGATCGACGGTTAGGTAGGCCTGCTCCCCCTCGTCGAACGGGTCGGCGGCGGTGCAGCGGACGACGAGTTGGCGATCCTCCCAGTCCACATGGTACTGGGTGAAATCCCCCTGGAACACGCGCCGGCGGATGCACACCGGCCACACGTTGGGCTGGGAGGCCGGCGCCTCGCGGCTGAGTCCGAGGTGAATAGTCCGCACCGAGAAGACGCCGTCGGCGCCGACCACCCGGCCATGGGTCGTCCCGTACACGAGCGTGCCGCCAGGGGTCTCCAGCGCGATCAGCCCATCCTGGTCGCAGTCGGGCTGGTGGCGGCCCCGGATCAGGTTGGCCGATCCGACGAAGTCGGCCACGAAGGCGTTGCGGGGAAAGTTGTAGATATCCGACGGCGATCCGATCTGCTCGATGCCCCCGTCGCGCATCACCACGATCCGATCCGAAATCGCCAGCGCCTCCTCGAGATCGTGCGTGACGTAGACGGAAGTGATCCCCACCCGGTGCTGCAGTTCCCGGAGCTCGATCCGCATCTCGGCGCGGAGCTTGGCGTCCAGGTTCGAGAGCGGTTCGTCGAACAGGAGCACGGACGGGGAGAACACGAAGGCGCGCGCCAGCGCGACCCGCTGCTGCTGCCCGCCGGAGAGCTTGGATGCGCTGCGCCGCGCGAAATCCCCCATCTGTACCATGTCCAGGGCCCAGCGGACCTTCTCGGCGATCTCTCGTCCGCCCATCCGGCGAACGCGCAGGCCGTAGGCCACGTTGTCGAAGACGGTCATGTGCGGCCAGATGGCGTACGACTGAAAGACCATGGACAGGCCGCGGCGCTCGGCCGAGACGTTGATCCGTTTGGCGGAGGAGAAGACGGCCGCCCCCCCGATCACGATCTCGCCCGAGGTCGGCGGCTCCAGGCCGGCGATGGCGCGGAGCGTGGTCGTCTTCCCGCAGCCGGAGGGCCCCAGGAGGGTCAGCTGCTCGCCGGGGCGGACGGTGAAGCTCACCCCGCGCACCGCCGTCACCTGCCCGTACTGGACGACGAGATCTTTGACCTCGATATGGGCGTTGCCGGAATCGCCGGAGGCTGCCGTCGGTTGCATCGGGGACTGGCTGTCGTGGACCACTCCGCCCTCGTGGGTGCCGTCACTCCCCGCCGTACTGGGAGGCGCGGCGCGCAAAGGTGAACAGGAAAGCCAGCGCAACGGCGACGGCCAGGGTCTGGATCAGGGCCATCGCCGCGGTGAGTTCCGTGCTGATGGAGAACCAGGCTTCCACGATGGCCGGCGTGATGGCCTTGGCGTTCGGCCCCGTCAGTAGGATGGACGCCCCCAATTCCCGCACGCTGGCGACGAACAGGAGCAGCCAGGCGGCGATCACTCCCGGCCGGAGCAGCGGCAGCGTCACGGTGCGGAGGCGATAGCCCCAGGACGCCCCGCACATCTGCGCCGACTCCTCCAGGCTCTTGTCGATCTGCAGCAGCACGCTGGAGATCGTGCGGATGCCGAGGGGGAGAAACACCGTCAGGTAGGCGATCAAGAGCAGCCAGAGGGTGCCGTAGATGGAAAAGGGAAAGCTCAGCCAGGCCCAGAGCATCCCGAAGGCGAAGACGAGCCGCGGGACGGCCTGCGGAAACATCACGATGTACTCGATGAGGCCACTGCCGGGGATGCGCGAGCGGTAGATGATCCAGGAGAGCAGACCCATGAGTAGGACGCCGATGGTGGCGGTGCCCAGCCCGAGGAGCAGGCTGTTCCACAGGGCGGAGCGCACCGCATCCAGGGAGAGGGCGGTGACGTAGTTGTCCAGCGTCCAGCTCTCCCGCGACGGGAGCCCCGTCGCCAGCTTCTGCAACGAGGCGTAGGCGATCGTCAGGATCGGCAGGATCGCCGCGACGAACAGGTACACGGCGCAGACGCCGAACAGGATCCAGCGCAATTTCCCGACGTGCATGGGGCGCGGCCGAAACGCCTTCCCGGTGATCGTGGCATAGCTGCCGGCCGTCACGATGCGCCGGTAGAGATAGACCATGGTGAACATCACGGCGGACAGGGACACGCCCATGGCCGCCGCCAGGGGAAAGCGCGGGGGATACTGGGCCAGCATCTGATACATCGCCGTCGTCACGACGTAGAACCGGGCCGGCATCCCGAGCACGAGCGCGGCCGAGAACGATCCGAGCATCTCGGCGAAGACGAAGACGGTCGCCCCCAGAACACCGGGGATCACCAGGGGCAGGGTGATCCGCAGCATGGTCCGGGTTTTCCCGGCCCCGAGGACCTGCGACGCCTCTTCCAGCGAGGGGTCCATCGACTTCATCACCGCGCCGATCATGACGAAGGCGACGGACCCCTCGAAGAGGGCCATGACCCAGGCGATCCCGTACGAGGTGTTGATGTCGATCAGGTACTCCGCGCCCCCGAGGGCGCGCCAGACTTGGTTGATGAACCCGCTCCGCGGCGCCCCCAGAAAACTCCAGGCCAGCGCCCCCATCAGGGGGGTCACGTAGTAGGGCAGCGCCATCAACTGTTCGAACACCGCCCGCCCCGGCACGTTCGTCCGGCTCAGGATCCAGCCCATCACGAATCCGATGGCCACCGCCAAGAGGGTGGCCAGCACGGCCACCACGACGGTGTTCCAGAGGATGGTCGGATACTGGAACAGCCCGCCGAAGTTGGCAAAGCCGTATTCCTGAGGGGGCCGGGCCTGGGGGTCGCCGACATTCAGCGCGGCCTGGATCAGGTAGAAGATCGGATACAGGACCAGGAGCGCCGCCAGGCCGCCGACCAGGAAGCTAACGATCGTCTGCCCGGAGACGACGGACCAGGGCCACCGGGAGCGGATCACGTCCTGGCTCCTACAGGCCCATGATGGCGTTCCACTCCTTCACGAATGTCCCATGGGTGGCGACAAAATCGCTCCAATCGGAGGGGAACAGCAGCTTGAAGTCGCTCAACCGCTTCCCGGTCGCCATGGGCGGCGCATCCGGTCGCACCGAGCCGTAGAGCAGGATCTTGGCCCCCTGGTACACCGCCTGTCCCCGCAAGGACAAGGCCCAGTCGATGAACAGCTTCGCCGCCTCCGGGTGCGGCGCCTTGGTGGGGATGCCCAGGATGATCGGCGTCGCCGTGAGCCCGTCGGGCGGCTCGACGAGCTCGATGTCGGCCCCCTTCTCCTTGACGAGGACATAGCCGGCGTACTCGGCCATGCCGCAGACCGCATCGTCGCCCTTGGAGAGTCGATCGAAAAGCTGGGCGCGCGAGTCGAAGCCCCGCGGCTTCTGCTTGGCAAACTCCTTCCAGAAGCCGTCGCCGTAAAGCTTGCGGAGCATGTACCAATTGGCGTGCTGGCTCCCGGAGGAGGAGAACTTGACGCTGATGTTGTCCTTGAACGCCGGGTTGAGGATGTCCTTCCAGACCTTGGGAATCTGCTCCCCCTTCACCCGGCTCTTGTTGTACGAGATCCCGGCGAACGTGGCGCCCCCCCAGGCGAAATACCCGGCGGGATTGCTGAGGTATTCGGGCTTGAAAACCGCGGTCTCGGGCGAGAGGTACTGCTCGTACCCACCCTTCTTCTGGAAATCGATGGCCGGCGCGATATCGGAGAACTGCACGGCGTCGACCAGGAACCGGCCGGCGGACCGCTCGGAGGTGAGCTTGGCGTACAGCGCGCCCGTCTGCAGCCGGACATAGCTGGTCTTGATCTTGGGGAAGTCCTTTTTGAAGGCATCGAGCAGCGTGGCGATCCCAGACTCGGAATCATGGCCGTAGTAGACGAGATCTCCCTCCTGTTCGGCCTTGGCCACATCGGCGGAGGTCTGGAAGTCGAGCACCTTGACCGGGGCCTTCGTCCCGGCCCATGCGATCGGTGCGCTCGCGGCCAGGACGATGAGCACGATCGCCAGCATGGCTCCCGCTTTCGGCGAACGGAACCCGCCGACCAGTTCCTTCATGAATTCGGACATGGTTTACCTCCCTCCTCTTCTCCCTAGTTCATCCCTAGTTCACCCCGTTGACGCCTCCTACGATGATACAATCAAAGGTGGATCCTGCCGAGTCGCGATGGCCGTCGAAAAAAGACTTCACGCTCACAGGTGGTGGTAATGGTACTGGTTGGGGAATGCCACGAGGGGATCTGCCTGCTCCGACGTTCCGGAATTTCCTTTCCTGGAGGCGATGGCAAGCTACCAAACTCAGAGAACGCTGTCAAGCGCAGCTTCGCCGGCGGTCCTGC
>JBGPQZ010000234.1:0-5121 GCA_041489335.1 Methylomirabilia bacterium | reverse complement strand
CCTCCTTGGCGCGGGGTGCCGTTCAGGAGTCCGCGGAGAACCCCGAGATTCGCCCGATCGGCGACGACGGGATCCGGCTCCTTGGGGGTCTCCAGAATCATGGGGACCGGGCGGAGGCGCGGGTCGTTGAGGATCAGGCGAAAGGCGGTGAGGCCGAGCCGCCCTCGGCCGATGTGCTCGTGCCGGTCCACCCGGCTGCCCAGGTCCTGACGGGAGTCGTTCAGGTGGATGGCCTTCACGCGGGGGAGGCCAAGGGTCCGCGCCAGGTCGCGCATCGTCAGCCGGTATCCCGCCGGCGTCCGGAGGTCGTACCCTGCGGCGAAGAGGTGGCACGTGTCCAGGCAGAGGCCCACGCGGTCGGCCTGCTCCACCGCGGCGAGGATGGCGGCAAGCTGCTCGAAGCGGAAGCCCAGGCTGGTGCCCTGGCCGGCCGTGGTCTCGAGCAGGATCATGGTGCGAGAAGAGGGCAGGGCCGCGTGCAAACGATTCACCGCCTCGGCCACCCGCGCGATGCCGTCCCGCTCGCCCGAACCGCCGTGTGATCCGGGGTGGGTGACGAGGTAGGGAATGCCCAGGCGCTCGGCGCGCGTGAGCTCCACCCGGAAGGCGGCCAGCGAGCGCGCCCAGACGTCCGGGCTCGGCGCCGCCAGATTCAGGAGGTAGCAATCATGGGCCACCACCGGCCCGATGCCCGTCACGGCCAGGTTTCTCTTGAAGGCCTCGATCTCGCGGTCGGCAAGGGGCTTGGCCTGCCACTGCCGGTTGCTCTTGGTGAAGACCTGGATGGTCTCGCACCCCGTCTCCCGGCCGCGCAGGGGGGCCCGGTCCACGCCCCCGGCGATGGACATGTGGGCGCCCAGGCGCGGACCCGATCGCGCGCGCGGACGATCGCTGGTTCGGGGGATGCCGCGTGCGGCCATGGTTCCTAGTTGACGCCCCAGGCTGCCATCGAGGCCATTCCGTATCGGTCGGCCAGGAGGCGGCGGAGGCGCGGCAGGTAGATGAGATCGAAAGCCAACTCCTTGCCAGGGAAGAGCCGCAAGGCCAGGCGGCGGACGTCGCCGACCATGGCTTCCGCCTGCGCCAGGCCCACATCGGTCTGGGCGATCACGCTCATGGTCAGCTGGACCACCATGCGGAGGTGACGGACGCGCCGGTCCTCTTCCTCCAACGCTTCGCGGGTCAACTGCGTGTCGTTCACAGTGATCCGGACTATAACAGACCAAGGGGACCTTTCCAAGGCTGCAGGGATTGGGCTTGCCGGCGGGAGGTCCCGCACCTAGAATCAAGCTAGGGGTAGCAGAGAAATGACCAATGACCAATCACCAATGACCAATGACAGATGACCAATGACCAATGACGAAAGGCCGGCAACGGCACCACCGTTGGTCATTGGGATTTGGTCATTCGAGCAGGGCATTCCCGGTCTGCTCCAGATCGTGCCGGCAGCGGGCACGCGGGAGCCTTCGACCTCGGAGGATCCCCCACCGGAGAGCTGACGCACGGCGCGATCGCGGGGAGGAGCCTGATGGCGACCACCTTCAAGGATGTCCTGGCGGGACTGACCAGAGAAGGGGAGCTGTACGAAAAACTACCGGAGCGTCGCGTGCGCTGCGTGGCGTGCGGTCACCGCTGCCTCATCCCCGAGGGCCGGGACGGCGTCTGCAAGGTGCGCGGGAACCGCGAGGGCGCGCTCTACGTCCCGTTCGGGTACGTCGCCTCCTCGCTCGCGCTCGACCCCATCGAGAAGAAGCCGTTCTTCCACGTCCTGCCGGGTTCCGGGGCCCTCTCCTTCGGGATGCTCGGCTGCGACTTTCACTGCGCCTACTGTCAGAACTGGATCACGTCCCAGACTCTGCGCGATGCGAGAGCCGTCGCGCGGCCGGCCCGCGTCTCCGCCGAGGAGGTCGTCCGCGCCGCCCTCCACTCGGGCGCCTCCGTCGTCACCAGCACTTACAACGAGCCGCTGATCACGAGCGAGTGGGCAGCCGCGGTCTTCAGGCTGGCCAAGGCGCAGGGGCTCAAGACGGGGTACGTGAGCAACGGCAACGCCACGCCCGAGGTCCTCACGTACCTCCGACCGTGGCTGGACCTCTACAAGGTGGACCTGAAGGGGTTCAACGACGCGAACTACCGGAAGCTCGGCGGCAAGCTCCAGACGGTGCTGGACACGATCACGCGCCTCGCGGAGCAAGGCTTCTGGGTCGAAGTCGTGACCCTGATCGTGTCCGGCTGGAACGACGGCGAGGAGGAACTTCGCGCCATCGCCCGCTTCCTGGCCGGGGTGTCCCGCGACATCCCGTGGCACGTGACGGCGTTCCATCCGGACTACAAGATGACGGACCGAGCCTGGACGCCCGCCGGCGCGCTCGTGCGCGCGGCGGCCATCGGGAAGGCCGAAGGCCTCCGGTTCGTCTACGCGGGGAACATTCCGGGCCGGACCGGCTCGCTGGAGAACACCGTCTGTCCCGCCTGCCAGACCGTCCTCGTCGAGCGGGTCGGTTTCCGGGTCCTGCGAAACCGCCTCGAGGCGGGCACCTGCCCCCAGTGTCACGTCCGGATTCCAGGGGTGTGGTCCTGAGAGGCCCTCGGCGTCTCCGGCGACCCGGGCGGCCCGGAGCGCGAGGCTGGAGCGCGCACGGGTATCTCGGCTGGATCAGGAGCGCTGGTCTTCGGGCGGAGTGGGATTCGTCTCAGGGGCCGGCTCGCCGGGCTGGGGCGCTCCAGGGGCTGCCTCGCCCCAGTCGATGGGGGGGCCGCCGCCCGGGTCGCCAGGTTTCGCCTCGCTCTTCCGTGCGCGCTTCTCCTTCTGTCGCGCCTGGCGGGCCAACTCCTTCCGTCGTTTTTCGCCTCGATGCTGCCGGGAAGTTCCTGCCACGTGTCCTCCTGGGATGGATGTCCTTCGCGCCTGCATTCTGTGGTGCAGGTGCAGATCGTCAAGGCTGTGCGGCCGACGCGTGATGGGACTAGTGTACCGTAACCACCACACAATCGCCACATAAGTCACCGCATCGTCGGGGTGACCTCGCAAACGGCGCCTCCGCCCGCGCCATGCGGCCATGGACCCCGACGCATCGGCCGGAGCCCTCCGTCCATGAGCGTCGCGCAGGATGAGCGCGCCTTAGAGGCGCGTATCTTGCGCGCTCTTCCCCCGGACCGGCGTCCCCAGGTGATTTCCGGCGGCTGCCAGGGCGAGAGCGGCCCCCAGGACGAGGTACAGGGTGAACAGGTCGGACTGGGAGAGGATGAAGGTAGCCATGATGGGCCCGAGGGCATTTCCCGCGAAGCGCGCCGTGTTGATGAAGCCGATGGTCTTGCCCCGGGACTTGGCGGCGACCTGGGCGAGGATCAAGGGGAAGATCCCGGCGGCGCAGCCGGTCTGGGCCATCCGGATCAGGGTGAAGGTCACGGGTCCGGTGCTGAGGGAGAGGAGCACCTGGCCGATCGAGGCCCCGAGCGCGGTCGCGAGGACCAGACGGCTCACGGGGATCTTCCCGGCGAGCCGACTGAAGCCGTAGGAGCCTGCCGTGGCCGCGATTCCGTATGCGAACACGATGGTGCCGGCGGTTACCAGTCGCTGGGGCTCGGGGACCTCGAAGCCGCGCAGGATTGTCGGCAGGACGCTGGGGAGGAAGACGATGTGCATCGTGCCCACCAGGGACACGAGCCAGGCCAGCCAGATCTGGCGGCGCGGGATGGGGTCCGCGCTGGACCGCTTTGGCCGGGGCGGGATGCGGCTGAGGGCGAGATGCGAGAAGATGCAGACGCAACACAGCATCAGACCGGAGGCCAGGAAGGCGCCGCGGAAGCCGAAGGCGGCCGCGGCCATGGCCCCCAGCGGCGGCGCGAAGATCTGGCCCAGGGTGAGGGCCGACTGGTACACCCCCATGCGTCGGGGCAGCTCCGCTTCGGTGGAAATGGCGGAGACGATGATGAGGCCGATGGTCGAGATCCCGCCCATGAACCCCTGAACGATCCGGATGAGGAGGAGCAGGCGCAGGTCAGCGACGAATCCCATCAGCGTGACCAGGATGGCGTGGGACAGCATCCCCCGCTCGAAGAGGCCCTTGGGGCTGAAGCGGTCGGTGAGGCCTCCCCAGAACGTGGATCCGATGGTGGCCATGGCCGAGGCGGCCCCAATGATCAGACCGGTCCAGCGCAGCGTGGCGGCCTCGTCCAGTGGGCTCACCGCGTGAATGTAGAAGGGGAGGAAGACGAACATAAAGTTGAGGGCGAAGGCCAGGAAAAACTGCGCCGTGCTGAGGACGACGAAGTCCCGGGTCTGCCCCGAGGGTGGTGCGCCGGGCTCGGGCATGGGGCACTTATACCAGCCCCATCGTGCGCTGTAAAGGCGTCCGGGAGATTCCCCGCCGATTGCGATGCCGCCCACCCTTGATCCGGAGCTACCGGGTGTGATTCCCGCGTCGGGGCGGAATTCACCTTGACCCCCGGCGCCTCCTCGATTATGCGTAGGGGCGGCGCGGAAGTCCGGCGCTCCTGGTTCCAGACCCCCCGGTCCCGGGTCTGCCAAGTCAGGTGCGACCTCATACCATCGGTCGGTTCGGCTTGACAGGCTTTCTGGCTGTAGGCCATGCTGCACGAACCCCGAAAGAGCGGGAGCGCGACCGGGCCGGTGGGGGTGCCGGCAGCGCGCAGGCGGCCCGCGGATGCCCATCACTGCAGGAGGAGGTACCGATGCCGCACCGAACCATCGAAGAACTGATCGCCCAACTGGAAGCCAAGCGAAGCGCCGTGCTGGCGGGTGGTGGCCCGGAGCGCATCCAGAAGCAGCACGAGTCGGGCAAGCTCTCGGCCCGGGAGCGGCTGGAGAAGCTGTTCGACGCCGGGACGTTTGTCGAGTTGGACATGTTTGTCGAGCACCGCTGCACGAACTTCGACATGGACAAGACCGTGGCGCCGGGGGACGGGGTAATCACGGGGTTCGGGAGCGTCAATGGCCGGCCAGCCTACGCCTTCGCGCAGGATTTCACGGTGATCGGCGGGTCCCTGGGCGAGATGCACGCCAAGAAGATCACGAAGCTCCAGGACCTGGCCATGAGGATGGGGGCACCCCTCATCGGGATCAACGACTCGGGAGGCGCGCGGATCCAGGAAGGGGTG
>JBGPQZ010000233.1:0-5189 GCA_041489335.1 Methylomirabilia bacterium | reverse complement strand
TGCCCCGCCCGCCCCTTCTGCTCCGTGGCCTGGTCCAGGGAGCCCGCGCGCACCCCCGTGCCGTACTCCGCCTGGCACGCCAGGTAGACCAGGTCGTCCGGCACGAGGCCCAGCCGGTAGAGGGCGTTCAGCGTGTTCAGCGTCGCCACCGTCACGGCGGATGAGCTGGAGAATCCTCCCTGCGGGATGGCCCCGTCGGTCACGAGCCTGAGCCCGCGAAACGCCCCGGCGCCCAGCGCCCCCTGCACCCGCGCCCCGGCGGGGCCGGACCGCAGCGTCCGCAGGGACGCGATGGCGTTCCCGACCAGGGAGAAGGGCCGCCGCAGGTTCGCGCTCACCCGCCGTTGCGACGGCGGGATCGCGGCGCCGGCGTCCCGCAGCCGCGCGAGCTCCGCGTCGGTGACGTACCCCAGCGAGGCGAGGAGCGTCTCGGCCATCCGGGTGCCGAAGGCCTCGTAGCCGTACCAGTCGCTCACCTCCGGGCCGGGGTACATGCAGGCGGCGCCGGCGGCGACCGAGTTCCGCGTCTCGCGGAAGGCCGGGTTCAGCGGATAGAGGTGAATCTGGTCGTCCGCCCCGGGCTGCGCCAGGATGACGATCTGCTCACGGCCCGAGGCGTCCTTTGCGCCGATCGGCATCTGCCAGGCGGGCCCGAGGAACCGGCCCATGTCGGGATGCATGAAGGCGATCCTGAGGCGCCCTCCCGAGATCCCCACGGCGACCGGTTGGTCGGCCTGGAACAGGAGCGTCCCCTCCGCCGTCTCGCGGTACAGCTCCGTGAGCTGGGCGCCGATCGCGCCCACCTGCCCTGCCGGCCGATGCGAGCGGATGGCGCGGGCGGCGGCCACGACGTCGGCCTTCGATGGCGGGAGCTTCTGCTCCAGGACGGCAAGATCGGCCGGCCGCGTCACGTCCGCGCACAAGAGGACGTACTCCGAATGGCCGGGTGTTACGGTCACGGTGCGCAGCTCGCCCCCCTGCGCGCGGAGGATCGCCACCAGGTCGGTGAGATAGTACTCCCCCTGCGCGTTGTCGTTCGTCAGGTCGCACAGATGGCGATAGAGGGTGCGGGCCCGGACGACGTAGAGGGGGCAGTTGCCTTCCCGCAGATCGTCGAGTGCCTCCCGTTCCGCCGGGTCCTCCACGGCGTCGATGTCCTTTTGCTCGAGGATCTTCCGCACCGTCCCGTCGGGGTCCCGCAGGATGCGGCCCTTGCCGCGGTATCGCGGCGGCTCGTAGTGGGCTGTGAGAAACGTGAGATCGGCCTCGCGTCCGCCCCCCGCGTGCGTGCGATAGAGCTCCCGCAAGACGGAGGCCGTGGCGATCCGGTCCCCCATGCCGATCACCAGGAGCGGATTTTCGTCCAGGAGCTCGCCCACGCTGAAGGCCTCGAACGCGGCGAAGGCCGTCCCCCCGGTGGGGTTCGCCGACGCGACGTAGACGTTCTCGGCCCCCAGGGCGGCCATGACCTCGTCTTTCCGATGCCCCACGACGCAGATCACCGGGGACGGGCCGAGGCTCCAGAAGGCGTCGATGGTGTGCCGGGCCAGCGGGACGCCCCCCACCCGCTGGGCGCACTTCGGCTGGTCGCCGAAGCGGGTCCCCTTCCCCGCCGCGAGCGTGACCAGGACCGGGCGGTCGGGCGAGATGCCGCCGTCCTGCTCGAGATTGTCGGGGGTGAGGATCTTCTCCCGGCCGAGTCGGGCGGCCGCCGCCAGCGGCTGCACCGGGCGTCCTGGGGTGTGGCGTCTGGGGTGTGTCACGACGACCGTGCCTCCGGCCGAAGCAGAAGACGTGCCGCGCGCCCGCGGCGCCGTCGGGGATCGGGGCTGCAGGATACGCCACGGCCGGGCGCTCGGCGCGACTGCCGCCAATCGAACGCCCGGCCGTGATTGATCCCTGAACGGGAGGCACTTAGCCTTGCGGGAAGGCCTCCGTGAACTTGGCCATCATCTCGGCGGCGACCTTCGAGATCAGCACCGAATCCGAGGTGAGGGTGATCAGTTGGTACCCCCTCTCGTAGAGGGCCTTGGCCTGCTCCCAGCTTCCGGAGATCGTCCCCAGCGGCATCCCGAGCTTCTTCGCCTTGGCCTCGATCTTGGCGATGACCGCCTGGACCTCGGGGTGGGCCGGATTCCCGAAGTGCCCCATGGAGGTGGACAGGTCCATCGGGCCGATGAACAGCATGTCCACCCCGGGCACCGCCGCGATCGCTTCCAGATTCTCGACGGCCTGCGGCGTCTCCACCTGGAGCATCACGAAGATCTCGTCGTTCGCGCGCTTGAGGTAGCTCTGCGTGTCGCGCCCGTACCCGGCCGCCCGGGGGCTGCCCGCGATCCCGCGGATCCCCTGCGGGGGGTACTTGCAGGCCTGGAGCGCGCGGACCGCCTCGTCCTTGGTGTTCACGTAGGGGATCATGAGACCGTAGGCCCCGGCATCCAGGATCCGCTTGATCCACACCAGGTCGTTCCACGGCACCCGCACGATCGGCACGGCCCCCGTGCCGGCCGCCGCGATGGCCTGGCACTGCGAGACCAGCGTGAGCACGTCGCCCGGCGCATGCTCCATATCGATCAGGACCCAGTCGAACCCGCCACGGGCGAGGATCTCCGCCGCGATGGGGCTGCAGAGCTGGGCCCACGCCCCGGCGGTTCGCTTCCCCGCCTTGATCAGCTTCTTCATGCGATTCTCAAACGGTTGACTCATTCCTATCTCCTTCCATTCTCTCTCCTCACGTCAGTTCCGGCACTCGAAGGCGGTGCCACCCGTGACCAGCGGAGAGCCTACCCGCCGTATCCGCTCTCGTCCAGCCCGAACGTGCAAGGCATCAGTTCACCAGACAAATGCTGAGCCGACGCGAGATGGCTCTCGCCGCGACGCTCCCGCCCCGCTCCCGTCAAATGCCCTGGCAGAGATAGGCCCCGTCCACCGGCAGCGTGATGCCCGACACAAACCGCGCCCCGTTGCCCGCGAGGAAGACGACGGCGGCGATGAGGTCGTCCGGATTGCCGAATCGGCCCATCGGCGTGTGCGCCAGCACGGCCTGGCCGCGGTCGGTCGGCGTGCCGTCCTCGTTCAGCAAGAGCCGGCGGTTCTGCTTGCCCAGGAAGAAGCCGGGAGCAATCGCATTGACCCGGATGCCATGGGGGGCGAGCTCCCGGGCATGCGCCATGGTCTGGTTCATCACCGCGGCCTTGGCGGCCGAGTACGCCCAGGCGCCGGACAGGGGCACGTAGGCCGTCATGGAGGCGATGTTGATCACGGCGCCGCCGATCTTGTTCTCGATCCAGTACCTGGCCAGGTGCTTGGTGGGGAGAATGCAGCCCGCCAGCAGGTTGAGATGCAGGACCGAGGCGAATTCGCGCCGGTCCAGCTCCACCAGGGGCCGCCGCACGCTGCTGCCGCCCACGCCGTTGAGCAGCACGTCGATGCGGCCGCAGGTTGCGATCGAAGTCCGCAGGGCCGCCTCGATCTGATCCTCCTCGGTGAGGTCCACCACCACCGTCGCCACGCGCGTCGGATCACCCCCCGCCGCCTCGATCACGCGGACCGTTTCATCCAGCGACGCCTGGCCTTGTCCCCAGAGCACCACGCTGGCCCCGGCCTGCACGAAGCCCTTGGCCATCGCGCCGCACAGCGTGCCGCCGCCGCCGGTGACCACGGCGGTCTTGCCCGCGAGCCCAAAGGCCTCTGCCAGGAACGCATCGTTCGACGGTCGAGACTCTTTGAGGTCCGTCACTGTCCTCCTCCTTCTGCGGCTCGTGGCGGTGATCCGCCAGGTGTTCCACGCTCCGATTGGCTTCGCTTCAGGACCTCTTGATTGACAACGCTCCTGGGGGTCTTACCGGTCAAGACGTCCGCCACGCCCTGAGCCGCTTTGGTCTGCAGCTCGATCTGCGACTCCTCGGAATACCAGCCGATATGGTCGGAGAGAACCACAGTATCCAGTTCGAGGAGCGGAGAGTTCGCCGGCAGGGGTTCCTGCTCGTGCACATCCAGCCCCGCGCCCCGTATCACGCCTCGTTTCAAGGCATCGCAGAGGGCCGCCGTATCCACCACACCGCCGCGCGAGGTATTGACGAGGATGGCCTCGCGCTTCATGAGCTCGAGCTGGTCCTTCCCGATCAGGTGGCGGGTCTTCTCATTGAGCGGCGCATGGATGGAGAGGAAGTCCGATTCCTTGAGGAGCGTATCCAGGTCCACCAGCTCGGCCCCGTTCTTCTCGGCCACCTCCTTGGGGATGAAGGGATCGAAGGCGAGAACGCGGCCAAGCTCAAAGCCCTTGAGCTTCCGGTGAAGGGTTTGCGGGATGTTCCCATAGCCGACCAGACCGAACGTCTTGCCCTTGACGCGGAACATGGGTCCGCCTTTGGTGATGTTCCAGTGGCCCCGTCTCACCTCGCGGTCGCGCAGCGCCACCTGCCGGACGCAGGCCATGAACAGGGCAAAGGCCTGATCCGAGACATCCTCCATGCAGTAATCCGGCACGTTCACCACCGCAATGCCTTTTGCCGTGGCCGCCTGCAGGTCCACATTGTCATAGCCCACACCGTAGCGGGCAATCACTCTGCATTTGTTCAAGCCTGAAATCACACTGCGGTTCATGGGCACGAGATTCACGGTGATGCCGTCCGCCTCTCGGCAGAGGGCCAGGATGTCTGCCTCGCCGAGATTCGTTCCGGCCTCAATCACCTCTGCGCCGATGGCTTCCAGGACCGATGTTTCCGGATCATGATGCACAAACCTGTCCTCCAAAAGAACGACTCTGAATCTCGGCATACCAGGCTCTCCTTGCATGATGACTCTCTCGGGTTTCGTCTGGGTCGAGCGTCAGCCTCCAGCGGTGGAAGTAGAATGCCGTACCCGGGATTATGCCGAACGTGTTCGCGAATAATTCGGGTGAGATCATCCGGGGGGAGCGTGCCACAGGCCTCGTGACCCGGTCAAGCGGAAAGACGCACGTCCCGTCTGCGGCCCATTTTCCGCGTGACACCGCCAGACGGAAGAGTGAGAGGAGCTGGACACGATCGCCTCCGGCCTCGCCTTTTCGCTCTTCCGGCTTGACAGCAGCCGTGCGGGTGCGGCATCCTCGGTGCCGCACGTCTCCCGACCATCAGGTGCTGCAGGCTCCCGAAAACGAGACCGGAAAGCCGCCAGCCGCACCGGCGCCATTTTCTGCTATAATCGCC
>JBGPQZ010000232.1:0-5200 GCA_041489335.1 Methylomirabilia bacterium | reverse complement strand
TAGAAGGGGACGCGCCCGTAAACGCGATTCAACGTCGCCTGCAGCCGCTCGAGCTGGAGCTGCTCCAACTCCTCCCGGTCCATGCACTCGTTCGCCGGTTCCCAGTACATCGCTCCCTCTCCTTCGTCCCTCTGCCCGTCCGCCGCCGGCTTCTTCCGGATTCGAACCGCCAAGACGGCCTATGTTGGGATCCGACGGAAAGCCCACAGCGCCACAACGGCCCCCCACAGGGGGTGTTGTCGCTTCCAGCGAAGCCGTTTCGCCTTGGCGTCCTTGGCGGTTAAGCCGCTCCCCCGTTCCGCTCGCGCCCCAGGTAGGCGCGTTGCACGTCCTTGTTCGCCAGGAGGTCCTCTGCCGTCCCCTCCAGCACCACCCGCCCCGTCTCCAGGACGTAGCCCCGGTCGGCGATGGAGAGCGCCCCGCGGGCGTTCTGCTCCACCAGCAGGATGGTCATGCCGCGCTCGCTGCGCAGTCTGGCGATGTGGTCGAAGATCTCGCGCACCATCCGCGGGGCCAACCCCATGGACGGCTCGTCCAAGAGGAGCACCTTCGGGCGCGCAAGCAGGGCCCGGCCGATGGCGAGCATCTGCTGCTCCCCCCCGGAGAGGGTCCCGGCAAGCTGCGCCTCCCTTTCCTTCAGCCGGGGGAAGAGGGCGAAGACCCGTTCGAGGTCTTCCTTCACCTCCTCCTGCCGTCTTCTGCGGTACTGGACGTAGGCGCCGAGGATCAGGTTCTCCCGCACCGTCATGGGAGCGAACAGCTGCCGTCCTTCGGGCACGAGCGAGCAGCCCAGAAAGACGATCGTTTCGGGCGGCAGCTTTCGGACGTTCCGTTTTTCGAAGACGATCTCACCCGCCTGAGCGGACAGCAACCCCGAGATGGTCCTGAGGAGGGTCGTCTTGCCCGCGCCGTTGGCTCCGATGACCGTGACGATCTCACCCGGGCCAATATGCATCGACACCTTTCGCAGGACTTTCAGCGGTCCGTAGCCCGCCTCCAGGTTCTTGATTCTAAGCATCGCCCTCCCCGAGGTAGACCCGGATTACTTCTCCATCCCTCTGGATCGCCTGGGGCTTGTCCTCCGCGATCTTCTGTCCGTAACTCAGGACGATGATTTCGTCGGAGATCTCCATGATGAGGGATATGTCGTGCTCCACGAGGAGGACCGTGACGCCCGTGTCGCGGATTCGCCTAATGAGGTTCCCCACCTCGGCGGTCTCGCGGATGTTCAGCCCCGCCGCGGGCTCGTCGAGCAGGAGGATGCGCGGCTCGCAGGCCAGCGCCCTGCCGAGCTCCACGACGCGCTGCTGACCGTAGGCCAGACGGATAGCCTCCTCGTTGGCTACGTCGGAAAGCCCGAGGAGCTCCAGGGTCCTCCGGGCCTTTTCCCGAGTTCTGCGCTCCTCCCTCCAGGTGAAGGGCAGATGGAGCATTCCCGCGAGGAACCCCCCCCGGGTGTGGAGATGGCATCCGACCATGATGTTTTCGAGGGCGGTCATCTTCGGGAAGAGACGGATCTGCTGGAACGTCCGCACCATCCCCCGCGCCGCGATCTGGTGGGGCGCCAACTCCTGCACCTCTGCCCCGTCGAAGACGATCGAACCCCTGTCGGGCCGAAGGAATCCGGTGATGAGATTGAAGAGCGTCGTCTTGCCCGCACCGTTCGGCCCGATGAGTCCCTTGATGGTGCCCTGGAGAACGTCGAAAGAAACGTCCTCCACCGCCTGGAGGCCGCCGAATCGCTTGCTGACGCCCCGGACTGAGAGGAGCCTCACGGCGCCTCCTCCGCGTCGCCGCGGGAAAACAGGCGCCGCAGCTCCCCGGGCATCTGTCGCCGAAGCAATCCCTCGGGCGCGAAGAGCATGATGAGGATGAGAATACCGCCAAAGACCAAATCGTCGTAGGTGCCGAAATACCCTCGGAGGGAGAGATAGTTGAGGAGGAGGCTCATCAGAAGCGCCCCCCAAAGGTTCGCCATGCCTCCGATCGCGACAATCGCGACGTAGCGAATCGACTTCATGATGGAGGCCTCCGAGGGTCCGATGCCGCCGTTGAAATGGGTGAGCAAGACGCCCGCGAGCCCTGCGTAGGCGGCACTCAGCACGAAGGTGTACAGCTTGTACCGGGCCGTGGGGATGCCCGTCGCGTCGGCAGCGTCCTCAGCGCCGTGGATCGCGGACAGCGCCCTCCCCGCCCGGGAATGGACGAGATTGAGCAGAAGAGCCATCCCCGCGATCACGAGGCCCCAGGCGAGGTAGTAATTCTGGACGCGGAGCGGCGCCCGGCCGGAAACCTCGAGGCCGGGGAGGAGCGAGAAGGGGGGAACCTCGGAAATGCCGTCCGCGGCGCCGACCATTGCGGAGCCGAGCACGATCCGGTACACGATGCTGCCGAAGCCGAGCGTCGCCATGGCGAGGTAATGGCCCTTCAGCTTCAGAACGGGACCGCCCACGGCATAGGCGATCCCCACGGTCGCGAAGATCGCAACGAGACAGGCAGCCCAGGGATGGACGGTCAGGAGGTCCCCGCCGTAGAGGCCGGTCCGGGGCGACAGGACCCCCGCCTTCGCCAGCCACATGAGCGCCGTTCCCTTGTGAGCCGACAGGTCGTGGGTGGTCAGCAGTGCCGAGAGATAGCCTCCGATCGCGAAGAACCCAGCATGGCCGATCGAGATTTGCCCCGCATACCCGATCAGGAGGCATAGCCCGATGACGAGAAGGGAGTAGTAGGCCGACATCGTCAACTGGGTGAGATGGTAGGGATTTCCGGTGAGCTGTGTCGCGAGCTGGATGGCCACGATCAGCCCCGTGAAGCCCAGGAGCTGAAGATACCGCCCCCTCATCAGAACTCCTTCAGCCGGGCCGCCTCCGCGCTGCCGAAGAGCCCGCTCGGCTTCACGAACAGGACGAGGAGGAGGATGGTGATCGCGATCGCGTCCTTGTACGCCGCGGGCAGGATCGAGATGCTGAACGACTCGAGGGCGCCGAGGATCATGCCCGCGCCGGCGGCGGCCAGGCTGTTGCCCAGCCCCCCGAGGATGGCCACCGCGAACCCCTTGATGGCGAGCGGCGTTCCGCTGTCGTACTTCACGTAGGTGATCGGGCAGACGACGCTGCCGCCGAGCGCGCCGATGGCCGCACTCAACATGAAGGAGAGCGTCACCATGTTCTTCGCGCTGATGCCGCAGAGCCGCGCGGCATCCCGGTTCGCGGCGCAGGCTCGCATCTGCCTCCCCAAGAGGGTGTAATTGAAAAAGACGCTCAGGAGTGCCACGACGAGCGTGCACAGGCCGACCACCCAGAGGACCTGCGGGGACAGGTAGACGCCGCCGAAACGGATGGAGGTCACCGAGCTCCCGGTGAAATAGGGCAGCGACCGCACGCTCTCCCCCCAGATGTGGAGGGCGGTTTCCCGGATCAGGATCGACAGGCCGATGGTGATGATGATCATCCGCAGGACCGACGGCTGGTACAGCCACCGGATGAACAGGATCTCGACGAGGGCGCCGATGACCGTCGTGATGAGGACCGCGACAAGAATGGCCGCCGGGAGGGGAAGGAACTGGTGGAACGTCACGGCGGTCATGCCGCCGAGCATGACGAATTCTCCCTGGGCGAAATTGATAATGCCCGTGGTGTTGTAAATGATGTTGAAGCCGATGGCCACGACCGCGTAGATCGTCCCGTAGGTGATCCCGGCGACGACGTATTGGAAAAACAGGTCGATGCTCACGCCCTTCCCTCAAGCAATCGGGAGCATCCGCGTCCCTCGGACGCTCCCGACGTGTGTCCGATCCCTGTCCCCTACTTTCCGAGCAGCGCGAATTTCCCCTTCTTCACGGTGAGGATTTCAAAGGCGTTGATGTCGAGGCCGTTGTGGTCTCCGGGCGAGAAGTTGAAGACTCCTCCGGTGCCGACGACACCCTTGAGCTGCTCGATGGCGGCCCGGACCGCCTCCTTGTCCGTGCTCTTCGCCTTCTCGACGGCCTTCAGGAGGATGATGAAGGCGTCGTAGGCGTGGCCGCCGAAGGTGCTCGCCTCTTCCTTGTACCTGGATTCGTAGTCCTTCTTGTACTGGACGAGGACCTCCCTCTGGGGGTGGGTCTTGGGGAGGACGTCGGCGACGAGGAGCCGGCCCGCCGGGAAGATCACGCCCTCGGCCGCCTCCCCGGCGGTCTCGACGTACTTGATGTTCCCGAACCCGTGACTCTGGAAGATGGGCACCTTGAGACCGATCTGTCGCGCGTTCTTGATCACGATCGACTGCGCCGGCTCAATGGACCAGTTCACGATCGCCTGGACGTTGGCCGCCTTGACCTTCGTCACCTCGGCCGTCAGGTCGCTGGCGTCCTTGTCGTACACCTCGTTCACGAGGATCGTCGTGCCGTTTTCCGGCGCGAGCTTTCCGATCTGCTCCTTCCCCGCATTGCCGAAGCCGGTGTTGCTGGAGAGGACGCCGATCTTGGAGATCTTCATCTTCTTCATCTGCTCGAAGATCTTGAGGATCGCGTGGTTGTCATTCTGCGGCGTCTTGAACACGTACTTGGCCACGGGGTTGACGATCACCTCCGCCGCCGCGCAGGAGAGGAGGATCGTCTTCCCCTCCTCGGCCACCCCCTTGATCTTCATCGTTTCGCCGCTGGTGGAGGGGCCGATGATTGCGAAGACCTTGTTTTCCTCGATCAACTGCTTGGCGAAGGAGAACGCCTTCTCCGGGGAGGCGGCGGAATCCTTGACGATCAGCTCGATCTGCCTTCCCGCTATGCCTCCTTTCTTATTCTGCGCCTCGACGAGCATTTCCAGGGTCCTCGCCTCGGGCGCCCCCAGGAACGACGCCGGCCCGGTCACCGACAGGATGGCCCCGATCCGGATCGGCTCTCCGGCCTCGGCCCCCACGTTGAGCCACATCAGCCCCAGCAGGACGAGCACTCCTGCCCCCAGTCGCTTCCCCATTTTCCCCCTCCTGTCTGTTGTTGGTTATGCGCCTCGCCTGGTGATTCGCACCGCGATCTCCAATCCATAGCCCGTCACAGGGCATAGACCTCTTCGCCCGTGAGCACCCGCACGCCGGCTCCCCTGACGATCGCGGCGGCCTTCCCTGGGTCGTCGAAACGGAAGATAACCACCGCGTTCTCGCCCGACTTCTGGACGAAGGCGTACATATACTCCACGTTCAGCGCGGCGGCCTCCAGGATCTTGAG
>JBGPQZ010000231.1:0-5214 GCA_041489335.1 Methylomirabilia bacterium | reverse complement strand
GTCCTTCAGGTTCAAGTTTGATGAGATCGAAATAGCGGGCCCCGAAAAACCCGCCCCCATCTCGCTTCACTTCGTAGCGATCGTCGTAGGCCCCGCCCCCCTCCTCGTATTCAATGACACCCTCGACAATAACTCCTCGGTCATCCCTGCTTGGCTCGCCTGTACCGGTCCGAAACGCCACACGGTCCACCAGCTTGAAACGGAAACGAGGATCCTCGCTCTCACTCATCCTTATGCATTTCATGCTCGTCACCTCCTAATTCTTTGTAATCCGGGACCCGGCCGTTTCTGCGGTGTCAAGGTAAATCCCTCCTCTCGATGCTGATCGATGGAACGCATTGTGAACGTCTGGTCTGGCGTCCTCCCCCGAGACCGCTCCCAAGTGAGCTCTCGTGCCCCATCGTAGTGGTGCCATCCGGCCGGCTCGCTGCCACGAGCGGCCCACCCGGCCTAGTCCGGGCTGGCGAGAGTGGGAGCGGCGCGCCAGTGTCCCGCCGCGGTCCCCGGTTGGGGCCGCCACGTTGCATGAATCGCGCTGCCTACTCCCTGGGGAAGACGATGTCTTCCAGTCCGGCGCGCCGCCGCTCAGCGCGGTTGCCGCCGGAGCCCACCCGTCCGCAGCGGGTCGTATGGGGTCCCGCTCCGCCAGACCCCCCACACGACCCGGAGTACTTTCGCCGCCAGCTCGACGATCGCCTTGAAGCCGGCGTACCGATCGCCGTGGCGCTTGGCCTTGAAGGCGGCGAGCCGGGCCCGCCCCGCCGTGGTCCGCGCCATCCCCATCGCCGCGTGGTACAGCGCCCAGCGCAGGAGCCCGCGGCCGCACTTCGAGATCCGCGCCTGCCCGGCGAACTGCCCGGACTGGACCCGGATGATATCCAGCCCCGCGAGCTTCCGGAGCTGGCTGAACTGCGTGAACCAGGCGATGTCGCCGATCTCCGCCAGGAGAATGGCGCCCACCGTGGGGCCGACCCCCGGGATCGTCCGGAGGAGCGTGTAGGCCGGGAGGCGCTCGGCGAGGGGCGTGAGCGCCTGCTCAATCGCCGCAATCCGGGCCTGGACCGCGGTGACCTGGGCGCCGAGGTCGGCGCAGGCGATGGCCAGGCCGAGCGGCAACCGCCCCTTCGGTTGTGCCGGGCGCCCCGGAGCCGCCGACTCCCACGCCTGCAGGACCGCGGGCAGCTCCGCCCGCAGCCGATTCGGCAGCGGCTCCCCCATCGGGCCGAGGACCGGCCGGAGGGTCGTGCGCCAGCGGGCCTTGCAGGCCCCCAGCTCCGTCCGGGCGCGGCGGAGGCACTTCACGAGGCGCCGCAGCTCGGCGAGGGGGCCGTCGGGCTGACTGTAGAAGAGGACCTTGCCCTGCTCCAGGAGATCGGCGCAGTTGGCCGCATCCTTCCGGTCGTGCTTGTCCCAGGTCCCGTCCTGGGTGCGGCGGTTCCAGTAGGCCACGGCACTGGAGACCAGGACGACGTCCGCCCCCTGCCCTTCGAGGAAGCGGGCGATCGCCTCGTGGTAGGTCCCCGTGGGCTCGAGGCCGCACACCACCTCGCGGCACCCGGTCGCGCGCTGCGCCTGCTGGATCCGCGTCCAGAGCTGCGCGAAGCCCCGGGTGGTGTTCGGGATCGTGAGCTCCGGGATGACGACCCGGGTGTGGGCGTGCCGCACGTGGCCCACGTGTTCCGCCTGGGCGATGTCGAGCCCGACCAGGAGGCGCTGCCGGTTGGTGCGGAGGGTGGCCTTCAGTTCGCGAAACCGCTTGATTCGGATTGCATTTGATCGCACACTAGACATAGGGGCTTCTCCTTCTGTGTAGGGGGGGCGATGAGCTGGCACTCCTCGTACCCTCAATATAGAACCGAGAAGCCCCCTTTTCCAGACTGCCTTTTTCGGAGAAAGGGGACTAACTTGTGGGAGTCTGCCCGCTGATCCCTCCTGCATGACCGATATACTACGTTGCTGCTTTGTTATCCTTATTCTCAAGTCCCTTTTCCCTGGCTGGCGCCTCGAAGACCGGAAAGATAATTGGGAAGCAACGTCCCGGATTACTGCGGTTCACACATCGAGGTACCGCGTTCGCGAATCTCTCACAGGGGGCGGCGAGCGTCGGGACTAGTGGTCCTTGGGGATGCATCACGAATCCTTCTGTTGTGGCCGAGTCCGGAAGCCGAACGCCCAGGCCGTGGCCTGGAGGGCAATGATGATGATAACCGCGGCCACAAAGATCTGTGAGAAGGAGCTCTTCACGAAGATCCAGAGGCTCCCCTCCGAGATGGTCAAGGCGCGCCGGCAGGCCAGCTCCAGGCGATCCCCCAGCACCACTGCCAGGATAAGCGGCGACAGGTCGAACTTGAACTTCCGGAGCAGGTAGCCGACCACGCCGGAGATGGCGACGACACCGATGTCGACGGCACTGCTGTTCACGCCATACACGCCACAGATGCTGATCACGAGGATGGCGGGGGCGAGGTACGCGTAACGGACGCGCAAGATGTTGACGAAGATCCCGACCATCGGCAGGTTCAGGATGAGAAGCATGATGTTCCCGACATACATGCTCGCGATCAGGCCCCAGAAGACATCAGGGTGGTCCTGGATAAGCTGCGGCCCGGGGTTGATCCCGTGGACGAGCAGCGCCGTCATGAGGAGTGCCGTGGCCGGGATTGCGGGGATGCCGAGCACCAGGAGGGGCACCAGGGAAGTGCCAGTGGTGGCATTGTTGGCCGCCTCCGGCCCAGCCACTCCCTCGATCCTCCCCGTCCCGAACTCCTCCGGGTGCTTCGCGATCTTCTTCTCCAGGGCATAGGAGATGAAAGTGGAGATCACGTGGGAGATGCCCGGGACGAAGCCGAAGGCGAGCCCCACGAGCGTTCCCCGGCCGACCGCCGGGGCGGAGTCCCGCAAGTCCTTCCATCTCGGAATAAGGGACCGGAGTGTCGGCTTGATCGCCTCGACCGTGGAGATCTCTTCGAGGTTCATCAGGATCTCGCTGACACCGAAGAGGCCGATGGCCATTGGCACGAAGCCGAGTCCCTCCGCAAACCCCGTGTAGCCGAAAGTGAATCGCATGTGACCGGTAAAAGGATCCATCCCGATCGTGGCAATCATGAGTCCCAGCAGGATCATGGACAGCGTCTTGAGGATCGTCGACTGGCTGACGAACGAGAGCACGAGCAGGGCGAGGAGCATCAGCGAGAACTCCTCACCGGGCCCTATCTTCAGCATCGCCCTTGCGAGCGGCGGGGCGAACAACATGAGGGCGAGGACGCTGACCGTGCCCGCGAAGAAGGATCCCAGGGCGGCCACGACCAACGCGGGACCGGCGCGGCCCTTGCGGGCCATCTGATACCCATCGATGCACGTCACAATGGAGGCGCTCTCCCCGGGGATGTTGAGGAGGATCGAGGTGGTGGAGCCCCCGTACATCGCGCCGTAGAAAATCCCGGCGAGCATGATGATCGCCGAAGTGGCGGACGACATCTTGAACGTCATCGGAAGCAGCAGGGCGATCCCCCCGAGCGGGCCGATGCCTGGAAGAATCCCGACCAGAGTTCCCCAGAGAACACCGATGAAGCAGTAGAGGAGGTTCAGCGGTTCGAGCGCGATCAGCAGGCCGTGCAGCAAGGACTGAATGGTGTCCATCCGAACCTCGGTGAGGTGGTCAGGTTACAGCCATCGCACGGGGGGCAGCGGAATCCCGAGGAGCACACCGAAGAACAGGTACACGACGCAGGCGGCCGCGAGGGCCGTTAGGATGCAGGGGATCCATCGGAAGCCGGAGAGCAGCCTGAGGAAGAAAGCCACGAAGAGCGCGATGGCGGGGATGAACCCCAGCGGCTCGAACAGGACGGCCACGACCAGAAGTGCGATCCCGGTCGACCAGATGCTGGCGTTCCCGACGCGCACCCGAGCGGTGACTCGTGACCGCAGGGCGTTGAGCGCGATCAGCAGGGCGGACGCGCAAAGCCCGCCGCTTAGGAACATCGGGAAGAATCCGGGGCCGGGGACCGAAAATTCTCCCCGCGGCATCTCGAGCGACCCCAAGACCCAGACGAGTCCGATCGTGAAGAGCGCGCCAGCGGCGACTAGTTCTCCGGTTCGTTGGCTGATCTCTCGCACGGCACTGCACCTCGGCCAACTTCAGGCAGATCGCCTTCGATATTCCGGGAGCGGATCTCGTCCGCTCCCGGCACCTCTTCACCTCGTCGGGCTTGCGCCCTGACCTACTTGGGCCCGAGACCGAGCTGTTTGGCGATGGCTGCCATCGCCGCGGACTCGGTGCGGACTAGGAGCTCGAAATCCTTGCCGGGCGAGGGGCTAATGAACTCGCCGAGTTCCTTCATCTGTTTCAGGAACCGCTCGCTCTTGGCGGCCTCGATGAACGCCTTTTCCAGAAGCGCCAGGCGTTCAGGCGGAATTCCCTTCGGCCCCAAGATCCCTCGCCAGATCGGCGTGTCCAGCTCGGGGTGTCCAAGGTCGGTCATGCTGGGGACTTCCGGGAGCAGCGCAACCCGTTCCCTTGTCGTGACGAAGACCGGCCGGACGGTGCCGGCCTTGATGTGTGGAAGCGCCGGGGGCGGCGAGCCGCCGTAGACGTCCACGTGGCCGCCCAGCAGGGCCTTGATGCTCTCCCCGGCTCCCCCGTAGGGTACGGGCCGCAGCTTTGCTTTGAAGGTCGGGAAGATTCGCTCGGCCGAAAAGTGAATGGAGTTCCCCACGCCGTCGTTCGCGTAGGTCAGCTTGCCGGGATTCTTCGCCGCGTACTCAAAAAACTCCTTGGCGTTCTTCGCCGGAAATTCCGAGCGGACGCAGAAAATGGAGGCGTACTTGCCGACCTGCGCGATGTAGCTGAAGTCATCCAGCGTGAAGCTCACCTTGATGACGTGCGGCACCATCGTAACCGGCGCGCCCCAGAGCCCTCCCAGCGTGTAGCCATCGGGCTTCGCCTGCGCGATGTAGTTCAGGCCCACGGAGCCGGAGCCTCCCGGCTTGTTGATCACGACGATCTTCTGGCCGAGGATCGGCTCTGCGGCCTCGGCCAGGATCCGCGTAACCAGATCCGTCCCGCCGCCCGGCGGGGTCGGGACGATGACCTCGATGGACCGACTCGGGAACTTCTCCTGGGCGCCGGCAACTGCCGCCATCAACAGCACCGCGAACAGCACGACTGCCCCGAACCGTCTCCGCATCTCAGCCTCCCTCCACGTTACCCCGATC
>JBGPQZ010000230.1:0-5336 GCA_041489335.1 Methylomirabilia bacterium | reverse complement strand
TCAGGATGCAGGGTCAGCATGCGGGTCAGCATGCAGGGTTCTTGACACGGGAGGCCCTCGGTAGCATACTTCCTATAGTTGGATAAGGAGGAAAGCCATGGTCCTGGAGAATGAACTGCAGCATTTCGAAAGCATTAAAGGGGACCTGCTTCGACAGTCACAGGGGAAGTTTGCCCTGATCATTGGCACGGAACTGCTTGGAGTCTTCGACCGACCGGAGGAAGCCTACCGGGTAGGTATCCAGACCAAGGGCAACGTGCCGATGCTGATCAAACCGATCATTCCGGAGGATGCTGCGGCGCGCATTCCTGCCATGACCCTTGGGCTCCTCTATGCCGGTCTTTAATTACGGGCAGTACCTTGTGCCGCAAGGAACCGGACAGCCCCCTACGCCCTTCCCGCCGGGACTTCGCTTGACTGGACCTGCCATCCCCGTTCTGATCGAAATCCCAACCTCGCTCGCTGAACGGCTGCAGCAAACGGGCGAACCCATTCCGCCTCCGACATCCGGCCTTGCCTTGGTGGACACCGGCGCCAGTGTGAGTGCTGTCGATGCGGGGACCGTCCAGCGGCTCGGAGTGCAACCGGTAGGGATGGTCACCGTCGGTACCGCCGGGGGTGCACAACAACAGCTCCTCTACCCCGCCCGATTCAGCTTTCCTGGCACGAACCTTCCAAGCCTGGAATTCAATTCCCTACTGGGGGCGGATCTCACGAGCCAGGGAATCCCCGGGCCGCGGGGCGCTCCGCTCATGGCCCTGCTCGGGAGGGACATCCTGGAGCATTTCGTATTGATCTACAACGGCCTGCAGGGGCTATTTACGCTGGCATATTGAGCTGAACGCCCCCTCCGACGGCAAGCCCCTACCAGTCTCAAGTCGCCGTTGGCCAGCCCGCTCGCACGGTTTCGTCGTGATCAGAGTGCCCACCGCCTCAAGACTGGCTTGATCTCACGATGCCAACAGCCTGCGCAATACTGCGTGATTGCGTGTTGTCTTCGAGCATTGTCCGCCGCTGGGCAGGATATCTCGTAACGTATTCGGACCACGTTCGAGTTGGTATTGTCCGAGCTGGCATTTGAAACCTGCCCGAGGATGTGCTAGCTTACGGCGCCGCTATGCTGTCCGGAAAGGAGGGGGGGGAGCTACGGTGACCGTTCAGACCCAAGGAGCCATTCGCCTGCTTTCCGGGAACGAGGCCATCGCCCGCGGCGCGTATGAGGCGGCGGTGAAGGTGGCCGCGGCCTACCCGGGCACGCCCAGCACCGAGATCCTGGAAGCCCTCGCGGAATACGAGGGACTCCACGCCGAGTGGGCGCCCAACGAGAAGGTCGCGGTGGAGGTCGCCCTGGGCGCCTCCATGGCCGGGGCGCGAGCGCTTGCCGCCATGAAGCACGTGGGTGTCAACGTGGCCGCGGATCCCATCTTCACCGCGTCCTACACCGGGGTGCGGGGCGGCCTGGTCATCGTCTCGGCCGACGACCCGGAGATGCACTCGTCCCAGAACGAGCAGGACAACCGGCACTACGCGATGGCGGCCAAGATCCCCATGCTGGAGCCGTCGGATTCGGCGGAGGCCAAGGCGTACACCAAACTGGCCTTCGCCCTCTCCGAGCGCTTCGACACGCCGGTGTTCCTCCGGACGACCACGCGCATCTCGCACGGAACGGGGGCCGTGCCCCTGGGAGAGGTGGAGTCGCCCACCGTGCCCTTGGGCTTCGTGGAGGAGCCGGCCAAGTGGGTGATGCTCCCGGTCAACGCCCGCAGGCGCCACGTCGTGGTGGAGGCGCGGATGCGGGCGCTGCGCGAGTTCGCCGAGACGTTCGAGGGCAACCGGATCGAGTGGGGGGACCGTTCGCTCGGCATCATCACAGCCGGGGTGGCCTACCAGTACGTGCGCGAGGCGTTCCCCGAGGCCTCCGTCCTCAAACTGGGGCTGGCGCATCCCCTTCCGGAGCGGCTCCTCCGCGAGTTCGCCGCGGGCGTCGAGCGACTGGTCGTCGTGGAGGAGTTGGATCCGTTCATCGAGGCCCACGTGAAGGCGCTGGGGATCCGGGTGGAGGGGAAGGAGCGCATCCCGCTGCTGGGGGAGCTCAACCCGCGGATCGTCCGGCAGGCGGTGAGCGGCGAAGCCGCGCCGCTGCGCGAACCCGCCGCGGTCCCCAATCGGCCCCCTAACCTGTGCGCCGGCTGCCCGCACCGGAGCCTCTTCTACGCGCTCAACAAGTGCAGGGTGACGGTGGCGGGGGACATCGGCTGCTCCACCCTGTCCGCGCTCCCCCCGCTCGAGAGCATGGACACCTGCGTCTGCATGGGGGCCTCCATCGGCAACGCCTTCGGCATGGAGAAGGCGCTGGGTGCATCAGCCCGCGGCAAGGTGGTCGCGGTCATCGGCGACTCCACGTTCGTCCACTCGGGGATCACGGGCCTCATCAACCTCGTGTACAACAAGGGTTTCTCCACGGTGATCATCCTGGACAACGGGACGACGGCCATGACCGGCGCGCAGGATCATCCCGGGACGGGGAAGACCCTGCAGGGCGAGCCCGCCCCTCGGCTGGACCTGGCGGCCCTCTGCAGGGCCATCGGGGTGGAGCACGTCTCTACGGTCAACCCGCACGACCAGGCGGAGACCGAGGCGGTCCTCCGGCGGGAGTTGGATCGCGACGCCCCCTCGGTCATCATCGCCCAGGCCTCCTGCGTCCTGCTGCCGGAGCACCGCGCCGAGCGGCGGCCCACGTACGAGGTCATCGAGGAGCTGTGCAACGGCTGCAAGGCCTGCGGCACGCTCGGTTGCCCGGCCATCGAGTGGCTGCCCCTGACGCCGGACGCAGCGGTCGCCGCGGGGAAGAAGCCGACGCAGCAGGGGATCGTGCGGATCAACCCGCTCCTGTGCGACGGCTGCAACCTCTGTCCCGCGGTGTGCAAGATGCGGGCGATGGTGGAGGCCGCGCGATGAGTGGTTGCGGCAACGTCTTCCTGGCGGGCGTGGGCGGACAGGGGATCCTCTTGGCGTCGGAGGTGCTCGGCGAGGCCTTCCTCTCGAGCGGCTACGACGTGAAGAAGAGCGAGGTGCACGGCATGGCCCAGCGGGGCGGCGCCGTGACGACGCATCTCCGGTTCGGTCCCAAGGTCTACTCGCCGCTCATCGAGCCGGGGGCGGCCGACCTCCTCATCGCCTTCGAGAAGCTGGAGGCGCTCCGCTTCCTCCACTATCTCAAGCCGGACGGAGTGGCCGTGGTCAACGCGCAGGAGATTCCGCCGGCGCCGGTGAGCTCCGGCCGGGAGCGGTACCCGGACGGGATCGAGGAGCGCCTGCGCGAGGTGACGTCCCAGGTGCACGTGGTGGATGCGTTGGGCGCCGCGCTGGCGCTCCACGAGGTTCGGACGGTGAACATGGTCATGACCGGCGCGGCGTCCCACTTCCTGCCGCTCACCGAAGAGGCGTACGTGGAGGCCTTGAAGGTGCGGCTGCCGGCCCGATTCGTGGACGTGAACGTCCGCGCGTTCCGGGCGGGTCGCGCCCTGATCGCCAGCCCTCACCCTGGCCCTCTCCCCGGACCCGGGGAGAGGGGTGGGTGAGGGGTCGCGGGGCGAGATGCCACACGCGCTCATAGTGCAGTAGCGTCCGAGAGATAAGACCGGGCAAGCATCGTGTAGATGGAGGGGCTGCCATGATTTGGGACGACGAGTTCGAGACCTTGCCCCGAGAGGCCGTCGAGGCGCTCCAGTTGAAGCGCCTGCGGGACGTGGTGGACCGCGTCTACACCACCGTCCCGTTTTACCGCAAGCAGCTCGAGGAAGCGGGGTACACCCGCGGGGACATCCGGTCGGTCCGCGACCTGGCCCGCCTGCCCTTCACCACGAAAGACGACCTGCGGGACAACTATCCCTTCGGCCTCTTCGCCGTACCCATGGAGCGGGTCGTCCGCATCCACGCCTCGTCGGGCACGACGGGGAAGCCCACCGTGGTCGGCTACACCCGTCGGGACATCGACACCTGGTCCGAGCTGATGGCCCGCACGCTGTCCTGCGGCGGAACAACCAAGGGGGACATCGTCCACAACGCCTACGGGTACGGCCTGTTCACGGGGGGCCTGGGGGCCCACTACGGGGCCGAGAAGATCGGGGCGGCCGTCATCCCCATGTCGGGCGGGAACACCAAGCGGCAGATCCTGATCATGAAGGACTTCGGCTCCACCATCCTGCTCAGCACGCCCTCCTATGCCCTGAACATCGCCGAGGTGATGGCCGAGGAGGGGGTGGACCCGGCCGAGCTCAAGCTGAAGTGCGGGCTCTTCGGGGCCGAGCCCTGGAGCGAGGGGATGCGGAAGGAGATCGAGGCGCGGCTCCACATCGCCGCCCTCGACATCTACGGCCTCTCCGAGGTCATCGGCCCCGGCGTGGCGTCGGAGTGTATCGAGGAGAAGCACGGGCTCCACGTCTTCGAGGACCACTTCATCCCCGAGATCATCGATCCCGAGACGGGGCGCACCCTCCCGCCCGGCGAGCTGGGCGAGCTGGTCTTCACCACGCTGACCAAGGAGGCCTTCCCCGTCCTCCGCTACCGGACGCGGGACATCTCGCGCCTCATCCCCACGCCCTGCGTCTGCGGTCGGACGCTCGTGCGCATGGAGCGGATCTCCGGCCGCACCGACGACATGCTGATCATCCGCGGCGTCAACGTCTTCCCCTCCCAGATCGAGTCGGTGCTGATGGAGATCGAGGGGGTGGAGCCGCACTACCAGCTGATCGTCTCCCGCGAAGGGACCCTGGACGTCCTGGAGGTCCAGGTCGAGATCAACGAGTCGGTCTTCAGCGACGCGATCAAGGGGCTGGAGAAGCTGGCCAAACGCGTGGAGACCGACATCAAGGACCTGCTCGGCGTTTCCTGCAAGGTGAAGCTGGTCGAGCCGAAGACGATCCAGCGGAGCGAGGGGAAGGCGACGCGGGTGATCGACAAGCGCAAGGTCTGAGCGGGCGGCCCGCGGATGCGCGACGATAGGGGGTGCCCCTCCGATCTCCGGCCGCCGGCCGACCGACCGGCGCCCGCGAACGGCATGAGCGCCGGGCGCCTGCACTACGGGCTCGTGGTCCTGGCGTTAATCGTGCTGACCGTCTTCGGCGGGCTGGGCCTGGGGCGGTTCGGCTACACCAGCATCCTGCCGGCGATGCAGGAGGGCCTCAAGCTCACCAACACGCAGGCGGGCGAGCTGCAGTCCTGGAACCTGTTCGGCTACCTCCTGGCCGCGGCCTTCGCCGGCCTGTTGGCCGCGCGGTACGGGCCGCGCGTGGTGATCTCGGTTTCGCTCTTCGTCGCGGCCCTGGGGATGATCG
>JBGPQZ010000229.1:0-5336 GCA_041489335.1 Methylomirabilia bacterium | reverse complement strand
TCGATCACCACGCGCACCTTCGGGTGGCGGCGCAGGAGCGGCGTCAGGGCGCGCAGCTCCAGCTTCCCGTGCATCACGCAGGCAATGGTGTCCGTCTCGGCGATCGCCTCCCACAGCGGCAGCGTCTCCTCGGTGCCCAGCCAGGGGCCGGGGCGCGGATTCTCCCCTTCGCGCAGCGGCCGCAGCCGGACCCCCGTGAACCCGCGCGCGCGCCACGCGCAGAGCGCCTGCGGCGCGCCCGGCCCGCGCGGATCGATGACGCACACCCCGCGGAACGTGTCGGGAAAGCGCTGCAGGCACGACGCGATGTAGGCGTTGTCCCAGTGGTGGAACCAGGGCTGGACGAAGACCGCCTTCTCGACGCCGGCCTCGGCCATGTAGTCCTGGAACAGCTCCACGGTGGCCAGCGCCTGCGCGCTGTAACCCACGCGCATCGGCCCCGGGTCTCTCCCGAAGGCGGTCTCGTCCCAGACGTGCAGGTGGGCGTCGATGACCAAGCTCATGCAGCCTCACTCATAACCAAAGCAAGACGTAGAGTGCACAATGGAGAATGAAAAACCGGACAATGGCCACTCGCCGTTGAGCAGTCTTTCATTGCTCATTTTCAATGTTGCATTGACCTGCCCGGGTGAGGCGCGCCAGGTAGTGGCCCTCGTTCTCTTGCCAGATGCTCTCGCAGCAGAAGCCGGCCCGCTCGGCATGCAGGCCGAGCGTCCCGCAATCCAGGAACACGAATTCGTAGAACGCGCCGCGCGTCCCCGCGTACTCGAGCTGGAATCGCATCTCTCCCACGTACCGGCCGGGGCGGGCGGGGTCCGGCTCGCCGGGGTCGTAGGAATCCAGCAGGATCTGGCCGCCCTCGTTGAGCAGTCGGGGGGCATCCCGCAGGAACCGATCCAGGCCGTCCAGCGACCCGACCAGCCCGATCCCGTTCATCAGGATGAGGAGCGTATCGAAGCGCTCCCCGGTCCATCTGAAGACGTCCACACAGCGCGCGTCGCGCACGCCGCGGCGGCGCATGACCAGGACGGCCTCCGGTGCCACGTCGATCGCCACCACCACGAGGCCGCGAGCCTGCAGGACCAGAGCGTGGCAGCCCGCCCCGGCGCCCACGTCCAGGATGCGCCCTCGGCAGAGGTCCAGTGCGGCCTCCTCCAGCGCCGAGAACTCCTCCGGCCCGCGGAAGAAGACGCGCGCCGGGGTGCGCTCCTCCTCGCCCTCCTCGTCGCGGACGACGACCTCGGCGTCCCCGCGGCCCGCCAGGAAATCGCGCAGGGCGGCCCCGTGCGGGGCCCAGCTTGGCAAGGTCATCGGCGCGCCCGCCGCCCCTTCATCCTTCCTTTCCCCGCCCAGCACCCGCTGGGTGTGGGGAGAGGAACAGGAGAGGGGCCGGGGCGCTGCGGGCCTTGGGGCATGCGCATCAGCTCGGCAGCAGGACGGCCTTGATGTAGTCATCGGGCGGCGCAGTCACCAGTTGAGTGAAGACATCCACCCCCTCGGCGAGCGGGAAGGTCTTGACCCACGGGTCCAGCTGGATCCTGCCCGCGGCGAGCAGATCCAGCGCCACACGCAGGTCGCGGGGGCGGACGGCGAAGGAGCCCAGGATCGCCCTCTCGCCCAGGACGATGTCGAGGCCGCCGACCGTGGTGGCATCGTCGTGCAGGCCGATCCAGACGCACTCGCCCCCCTTGCGAATCGCCTTCACCGCCAGCTCCCGCGTGCCGGCCGCCCCCACGGCGTCGATCGCCACCTCGGCGCCCCGCCCCCGGGTGAAGTCGCGGAGGCCGGCCAGGACGTCGTCCGTGCGGGCGTTGAAGGCCCGCTCGGCCCCCAACTGCTGCGCCACCGCGAGGCGCGCGGGTGAGACATCCACCACGGCCAGGCGCCCCGCGCCGCCCGCCCGGGCCACCTGCAGCGTGAAGAGGCCGATGGCCCCTGCCCCGAAGATCACCACATTCTCGGGGAAGCGCCGTCGGACCATGGACCAGGCATGGACCCCGTTCCCCAGCGGCTCCATCAGCGAGGCCTGCACCGGCGTGACGCTCTCCGGCATGGGCAGGAGCGTCGAGACCGGCGCCGCCACCTGCTCGGCGAAGGCGCCGGGTCGTTTCGTGCCGTACACCTCGGCCGTGGGACAGACGTGCGGATCGCCGTCCAGGCAGGCCTCGCAGGTGCCGCAGGAGATCGTGGAGTTGACGGCCACCCGCTCCCCGGGACGATAGCCGGTGACCCCCTCGCCCGCCGCCAGGACCTCCCCCGCAAACTCGTGCCCCAGGATCAGGGGCGGGGTTCGCCGCGGGGCGTGGATCTTGAATCCGTGCAACTCCGATCCGCAGATCCCCGCCGCCAGCACCTTCAGCACGACCTCGCCCGGCTTCGGGCTGGGCGCGGCCACGTCGCGCAGCTCCAGCTGGTCCCAAGCCGGATAATACAAGGCCTTCACCGGTTCGCATCCTTTCCCGAAGGGTCGTCTTTCGTCCCGGGCGACGGAGAGCGACGGAGGTGGATGGGATAGAAGGCGCGGGTCGGGAGCGTCCACCGACCGGACCCTCCGCTCACGGCTAGCCTGGCTGGGCCTCTGGCGGTCTGCCGGGTGGCTCGAGGTCCGGCGGCGGCGTGCCGTGTACCTCCAGGTACGCCGTGAGGAGCGCCTGCGCCTCGGTCGAGAGCTTGGTAAACTCCAGCCCGCTGTGATACAGGAGCCCCGCCCCGCGCGGGCCTCCGTTCGCCCGACCCACCGCCCTGGACCAGATCACGTGGCAGAGAACCGTCGCGCTGGTGTTCCGGAGCGGAAGGCGCAGATGGCAGGTGCTTCCCGGCCGGAGAATGATGGTGTGCTCCACCCGGGCCCCGCCCATGCTCAGGTCCAGGATGTGCACGTCATGGGTCGCCGTCACCTGGTCGGTGAGCGGCTCTTTGAAGGTCAAGCGTGCGTAGCGACGTTTCCGCGGAGCTTCGGGACTCATGCTGTGACCCCCTAGAGGAACAGGACGCCGTGGCCTCGCGCGGGCTTACCCCCCGGGAACAGTACTGAAGATGGCCGCCAACTGTCAATGCGAAACGCCGGAGCCTCCGCCCCGCCGAGCGGGCGCCGAGGCGCCGCCGCCTCGCGGCTCACCAGCGGAGCCGCCGGTACACCGCCACGACGGCGAGCGCCAGGAGCGGCACCCCGGCCAGCCGCTGGAGCGTGGCCACGCCCTTGGCGCACTGCACGGGCGCAAGATCGTCCGGTCCCAGGAGCGTCATGACCTGCAGGGCGTAATGGCCGGATCGCAGCCAGTCCCAGGGGCGGGTCGGAGTGAGCGGCGCGCCCCCGCCGGCCGGGACCAGCCCACCCATGAGGTAGGCGAGGGTCGAGAGGCCGAGCAGGAGGGCGCACCAGAGCAGGGGGCGAAGGAACCGCTCCCCATGGCCCCAGAGGGCCCAGGACAGCAGGAGGAGCGCCCGGAGCGCGGCGGGGGTCGCCGGGTCCCTCCGCTGCATCTCCTGCTCGCCGCAGTGGAACTCCCCGGCCGGCCCGTAGTCGCCCTGCCCCGCATACTGCCGCTTCAGATCCCGGTAGAGCCGGGCCACCCGTGCCCACGGACGCGCCTCGCCCGGCGGGAGGGGCGCCACCTCGTCGTACACGCCGACGCGCACGTCCCCGTGATCCCGCACCGACGGCCAGAGGGCACGGGCCAGCCGGATGCGCTCGAGGTCCGTGCCGAGGAAGCGGCACAGCCGAAGGTCCGCCTCCAGGAAGCACACGGCCGCGGCCGGATCCACCGCCACGTCGCGGAAGTCCACTTGGACGCCCGCGAAGACGAGCAGCGTCCGCTCCCCCTCCCGGCGCGACGTGAACCGCGTCTCGCCCGCGAAGCGACCGCCCCCGAAGTCCACCGACGGCCCATCGAAGGCCGTCTCCTGAAAGGCCACGTCGCCGAACGTGGCCCGCCGGAAGCTGGTCGCCTCCCGAAAGGCGCTGCGGGAGAACTCGGTCCGTCCCCGGAAGACGGCGTCGGCGAACTCGGCGATCTGGAGAAAGGTCGCCCCGCCGAAGGCGGCCGCCCCCGCAAACTGGCTGGCCGAGAAATCGGTCGACCCGGAGAACGTCACGTCCGGGAACGCCGCATCGGCCGCGAACTCCACCCGATTGAAGTTCGCCGCCGCCGAAAAGGTCGCCCCGCTCCAGACGACGGGCCCCAGGAAGCGGGCCCGACTGAAGGTGGCCGGCCCTCCGAAGGTGGCCCAGGTGAAGTCGCCCTTGACGGCAAAGATGGCCTCGTGGAAAAACGCGGCATCGGCGAACGTCGCACCGGTGAAGTCGGCCGGCCCGAGGAACGTCGCCCCGTTGAAGAAGACCGTCCCGGAAAACGTCGCGCCGGCGAAGTCGGCCACGCCCGGAAACACCATGCGCGTGAAGTTGTTCCCGCGCTTGGCCCGGTGCACCGTGAGGGCCGCCGTGAAGGCCGCGGAGTCCTTGTCGGGCCGCTGGCAGTGCAGGATGCAGAGCCCGGCCTCGGGGTCGGCCGCGTCCTCCAGGCCGCAGATCTCGTAGTCCTTGCAGCGCGCCATCTGATCCTCCGCCCCTCCCCTCACGCGCCGGGGGCGTCCTCCCGCCTTCGTCGCAGGAGACCCACCACCTCGTCGAGCGGCAGCGCGACCCGGACGTGTCCGTCCCGGCCCGTCGTCGTCTCGGCGCGACACAGCGAGTTGAGAACCGCCTCCTCGACGCTCTCCACCACCGCCGGGAAGAGCCAGGTCATGGCCCGCCCCTCGTCCACCAGCACGGTCTGCGCTTCCGTGAGGCTCCTCGGGACATGCGGAAACCGCTGCGCGGTGCTGAAGGCGATCACGAAGTCCCCGCTCCCGTGTCCGAGGTGGCTGCCCGTGCGGGCCAGACCGGCCGCCGCCCGCACGCAGAGCCGCGTGAGCTGCCGGGAGGAGAGCGGCGCGTCCGTGGCCAGGACGATCATGATCGAACCGCGCTCCTGGCCGCGCGGCGCCGGGGCATCCGGCGGCGTGAGGTGCCGGCCCACCGGCACCCCGCAGATGGTGAGGTCGCGCGCCCGTCCGAAGTTCGACTGGACCAGCGCGCCCACCGTGAAGCCCCCCGCCTCGGCCGGCACCACCCGGCTGGCCGTCCCGATGCCCCCTTTCCAGCCGAAGCAGGTGGTGCCAGTCCCCGCGCCGACGGCCCCTTCCGCCACCGGGCCCGTCGTCGCCGACTCGATGGCCGCTCGGACGTGTTCCGTCTTGACGTGTCGCCCCTGGATGTCGTTCAGGTACCCGTCGTTCGTCTCGCCCACGACCACGGTCACCGTGTCGGTCGTGATCCCGATCTCGGGGCTCTCGCG
>JBGPQZ010000228.1:0-5362 GCA_041489335.1 Methylomirabilia bacterium | reverse complement strand
CCACGCGGCCGCCGCCTCCCGGAACGCCTCCCAGCGCAGAAAGCGGGCGTCCGGGGGCGGGAAGAGCGGCGCCAGGTCGGGCTCCCGTTCGGCCTCCTCGGCCACCTCCCCGAGCAGCGTCGCCGCCCGTTCGCCGAGAGCCGGCGGCTCGTCCCAGACGATCACGGCGTCCGGCGGCAGGTAGGCGTGCAGCGAGGCCGTCTCGGGTAGGAGGTCGGGGAGGAAGGCGTCCCACTCGGGAATGGGTCGGCGCTGCTCCAGGGCCAGGAGTAAGGCCGGGGGGATGGCGCCGTCCTGGGCGTGTGCGCGCTGGCTGAGCCGCTGCTCCAGCCGCTCCACTGCCTCGGCGGTGAGGAGGAATTCCTGCAGGGGGAGGATGACCAGTTGCGGCGTCGGGCCCAGGGAGCGCTGCGTCTCGGGGTCGAAGCGGCGCAGCGAGGTCACCTCGTCGCCGAAGAACTCGATCCGCACCGGGTACCGCAGCGCGGGCGGGAAGCAGTCCAGGATCCCGCCGCGCAGCGCGAATTCCCCCGGCTCGGTGACCTGGGCGACGGCGCGGTACCCGCCCGCCGTAAGCGTGCCGAGGAGCGCCTCGCGGGGCACGATGCGTTGGGGGTAGAGGGAGACGACCGCGCTCGCCAGGGCCGCCGGCGTGAGAGTCCGCGGCAGGGCCGCGGCCACGGAGGCCACCAGCAGGGCGGCCTGCCCCGTCTGGAAGCGGTGCAGGGCCTCGACCCGCCCGGCGCGCGCCTCCGGATCGTCCCCGGGGTCAGAGAGGAGCGCCACCGTCTCGCCGAGGAAGAAGGCCAGGTCCTGGGCCAGAGCGGCCGCCACCTCGTCGCTCCGGCAGAGGACGAGGAATCGGCGCCCCGTCCCCGCCTGACAGGCCGCGATGGCGAGGGCGCGGGCCGGGCCGGAGAGGCCGGAGAGCCGGATCTCCCCGGGTGCCCGGAGGTCCTCGAACAGTTCCGCGAGCCGATGCTCGCGCCAGAAGAAGTGAGGCAACATTGGGAGAACAGCCCTCAGCCGTCAGCCGCTAGCCGTCAGCTCTGGAGCAAGGCTTGGGAGATGCAGTCAGATGGTCGGATGGCGGACCTGGACGAGCCACGATTTCAGTCTGAAATCTCACCCCTGCAATCTGCGATCCTCTACTACCTGCCTTCCGTCTTCTGCCGTGGCCGGCGCTCCACGATGCGATGGATCAGCGCCGTGGTGGAGGCCCCCTCGACATACGGCAGGCTTCGCACCCTGCCACCGAGGGACTGGACGAAGGCGGCGCCGACGATCCGGGCGACCGGCCAGTCCCCGCCCTTCACCAGTACGTCCGGCCGCACCGCACGGATGACCCGCTCCGGCGTCGGCTCGTGGAAGATGCAGACGAAGTCCACGGCCGCCAGGGCGGCGAGCACCTCGGCGCGCTCCACGGCGGGAACCACGGGGCGGCCGGGTCCCTTGAGTCTGCGGACCGAGGCGTCGCCGTTGACCGCCACTACCAGGAGGTCTCCCAGGGCCCGTGCCGTCTCCAGATAGTGAACGTGACCCCGGTGGAGGAGATCGAAGCAGCCGTTGGTGAAGACCACCCGCCGCCCCGCCCGCTGCGCCGCCCGCACGGCGCGCACCACCCCGGGGAGCGACTTCACCTTCCTGGCAGCCGGCAGCATCAGCGTATTCCATTTCAGATTGCAGATCGTTTCCGCGTCCCGCCGCCCGCGCCCCTCAAATCCGCAATCGGCAATCAGCAATCTACAATCGATCGTCCCCCAGCCCCTCGATCACCGCCGCGGCCAGCAGGGGCACCATGAGCTCGTGGTGCCCCGTGAGGGCGTACCCGCGGCCGCCCCGGGCGACCGGACGACGCACGACGTTCTGGGTCGGCCGGTAGTGCTGGATGAAATCCAGATTCACCGTGACGAAATCCTGCACCCGGCTCCCCAGGTTCCTCGCGAGCGTGAGGGCCTTCAGGAACACCTCGGGGAGCAGGACGGCCGACCCCAGGTTGAGGTAGACCCCGCCGTCTCCCAGATCCGCCACCACCGCCGTGAGCAGCCGGAAATCGCGATGGCTCGCCTGGCCCACGGCCGCCCCGTCGCAGGCCGGATGCATGTGGACGATGTCCGTCCCCAGCGCCACGTGGATCGTGCAGGGAAGGTCGAGGCGGGCGCAGGCGGCGATGAGGCTGTGGGCGAGGTGCGGCGGGTGCATCGCCTGCAGCCGCTCGCCCAGGGCCCGACCGAAGCCCAGGCCCCGCCGCGCGCCCTCCGTCACGGCCTCGTTCACGATCCGGCCGGTCTCCTCGGCCATGCCGAACTCGCCCTCGCCGAGCTGGGTCTCGACGTCCTCCGAGGTGAAGCCGGCCGTCGCCAACTCGAAGTCGTGCACCGCGCAGGCTCCGTTCAGCGCGACGGCCGTCACCACGCCCCGCTCGGCCAGGTCGATCAGGATCGGCGACAGGCCCACCTTGATGACGTGCGCCCCCAGCCCCACGATCACGGGCTTCCCCTTGACCTGAGCCGCGAGGATCGCCTCCACCACGTCGCGCAGGCTCCGGACGGCCAGTTGGTTCGGCAGGGACTCCAGGTAGGCCTGGAGCGTCCCACCCGGCTGCCACGGGCGAGCCGCATCCTCCACCCGGACCTTGCTGGGCCGCGAGGCCAAGGGGTAGGTTCGCACGCCGGCGGGATCCACCGGCTCGTAGCGCTTCGGCATCAGCGTGTCCCCCGTCGCACGCGGTCCAACTGCTCCGCGAACGCCTTCAACTGAACCTCGACCGCCAGCTCGTCTTCCAGGCGGCCCTTGGAGTGGCACTCGGAAAAATCAGCCCGATCCGCCGACCAGGGCCACACCCCCTGCCGCTGGGTCCGGAACGCGACCTCGAAGCGCAGGCTGGTCTCGCCCCGGCGGACGGGGGCCAGGACCGCGGAGAGCCGCACCTGCTTTCCCTGAAAGCGCTCGCCGACCGGCGGCTTGCCGCAATCGCTGTACCGATCCTCGTTCTGCGTGACCAATACGCCGGCCGTGTACTCCGGGTTCTGCGGTGCCCATCCCGTCTCGATGACGCCGGTGGTCTGGTCAATGCGCTGGAGCTCATATCCCCGTTCCGCGAGGATGTGCAGCACGGCCCCCCAGGCCTGCCCGAAATCCGCCGCCAGGCGCCGAGCGTCCGGCACGGGGTGGGTCCGGGGCGGGACGCCGCCGCACGCTTCCAGCATGCCCACGCAGACCAGCGCGGCCGCCAGCCGTCGCATCGCTTCTCCCATCTACGCCGTCGTGCCGCGACTGTAGCATAGGCCACGGGGCCAGTCAAAAACCCTCGGCGCAATGCAAAACCGACAACAGTGCCCCCCTCTTCCTGCTTCCCCTATCGCGCCGAGACGCTCCCGAGAATATTCCACTTCGTCAACAGCGTCCCGCATTATGTCCCGCCAACGGGGCGGCTAGGCTCAGCCGCCGTTAGGCCGGGTGACCCGCCTGAGCCCGCACTCCTACCCACGGCTTGATCTTCGCTAGCGTCTTGGCAAGGGCTTCTTCCGCTACCTCCGTGTCGTAGGCTGCCTGCGCCCGCAGCCAATAGCCGTTGGACAGACCGAAGAACCGGCACAGGCGCAGGTCGGTGTCCGCCGTGATCGCGCGCTTGCCCGCCACGATGTCACCGATCCGCTGGGCGGGCACACCGATCTCCTTGGCGAGGCGGTATTGCGTGAGGCCCATCGGGATCAGGAACTCTTCGCGCAGCAACTCCCCGGGCGTCACGGGCTTGAGCTTACGCATGGTCTTCCTCCCTCAATGATAGTCCACGATCTCAACGGCCTCCGCGCCCGCAGCCGTCCAGCGGAAGCACACGCGCAACGGATCGTTTACACGGATGCTGTGCGGCCCGGCGCGGTCACCCGTGAGCGCTTCCAGCCGGTTGCCCGGCGGCACCCGGAGGTCTTCCAGCCGGCCCGCGATCTGTAACTGCCGCAGCTTGCGGCGCGCGACCGACTCGATGCTTACGAATCGTTTGACCCGCCGGCCTTTCGAGAGAGCCTCCGTGTCGGCGCACTTGAACGTCTTGATCACGGTCGCATAGTAACGTGTCGTGTGATTAACGTCAAGCGTGGCGGTTGGGCCGAACAATGTGCGGAGAGGTCTAACCTGATGTTGCCTTGGCAGTGATTCTGCCCCTATATCGAAGACATCCCACAGGAAGGGACATGTACTCCTGCTCGCTGCGGGTCTTGAAGGAGAGCGGCAGGTAGTTGCCCAGTTCGGCGGCTTCTTCCATGGCTCACGCCTCCGCCGGAGCCGGCTCATCCTCGCCCCACACGCGGGCGAGGGTGGCCTGGATCTTCTTTTCGAAGCGCGCGATCAGTTCGCGGTTGGCGGCGACTAGCGCCTGCTCGGCTTCGATCTCGGCGACGATGGCCTGCTGCGTGGCGAGGGGTGGAAGGGGGATTGGGAGGGGCAAAGCCCCGATGCCATAAGAGCCTGGGGCAACGCCCCAGGTTCCCGAAGGAGAAAAGTGAAGGGCTGAAAGCCCGCCCCATCGGTTAGTCCCAGACATATCGTTCATCGTAAGCCACCCTGTATTTCGTGAGGAACGCCCGATACTCGTCTTGGAACGTCCGCGTTCGATGATGCTCCTCTTGGTTGTCAATGTAAGCCAGTAGCGCATCCAAATCCGACGGCCCCACGGAGAACACGCCATAGCCACGCTGCCATGCGAAGCCGCAAAGTTCGGGCGATTGAGTCTTGAGCCATTTCGATGACGAGGTCTTCAACTCCTCAACCAGAGCCGCGACGGTGATCGTCCGCGAAAATTGGACGGCGAGGTGAACGTGATCCGCCACACCCCCGGCCCGGGGACATTCGCAGCCCGCGTTGCGGACTACGGTGGCGAGATAGGCGTGGAGCGCGGGGCGGACGGACGCGCCCAGACAGGGGACGCGATCCTTTGTGCTGAAGACGAGGTGTAGCAGGATGTTGTCGAGTGATTGGGGCATGGTATGAAACGGGCTTTCAGCCCTTGTTTGGTTTCGGGTTGTTTTCCTGGGGCGATGCCCCAGGCTGGTATGGTTTCGCGCCGTTGGCGCTTTCGTCCTCGCCCCAGACGCGGGCGAGAGTGGCCTGTATCTTCTTCTCGAAGCGGGCGATCAGCTCGCGGTTGGCCGCGACCAGCGCCTGCTCGGCTTCGATCTCGGCGACAATGGCTTGCTGCGTGGCGACATCGTCAGGAACCGGAATCGGAATGCTGTTCAACGCTTGTTGGTTGAGCTTCGGTTGTGCCGCACCTGTTACGAATTCCTCGATGGAAATGGAGTTGAGATAGACCTCCACAAACTTCTGCGTGGCAGGATTCTCGAACTTCAAAACGTGTGCGTGG
>JBGPQZ010000227.1:0-5365 GCA_041489335.1 Methylomirabilia bacterium | reverse complement strand
GACGCCCTGGCCAAGTACCCCCAGCTCCGCTACATCCTGGTCCGCCACGAGCAGGCCGCGGCCCACGCGGCGGACGGCTATGCCCGCGCCACGGGCAAGGTGGGGGTCTGCGTCGCCACCTCCGGGCCGGGGGCCACGAACCTGGTCACCGGGATCGCCACGGCGATGCTGGACTCCGTCCCCGTCGTCGCCATCACGGCCCAGGTGTCGGGCTCCGTGATCGGGACCGATGCCTTCCAGGAGATCAATATCACCGGCATCACCCTGCCCATCACCAAGCACAACTACCTGGTGCGGCAGAGTCGGGACCTGGCGCGCACCTTACGCGTGGCCTTCTTCCTGGCCCGGACCGGCCGGCCGGGCCCGGTGCTGGTGGACGTGCCCAAGGACATCCTCATCGCCCCCTGCGAGTTCCACTACCCGGAGCGGGTCTCCCGCCCGGGCTACCGCCCGGTCGTGCGCTCTGCGCCCTACCAGATCCAGCGCGCCGCGCAGCTGATCGCGGAGGCGAAGCGCCCCGTGATCCTCGCCGGCCACGGAGTGCACGTCGCCACGGCCTGGGAGGAGCTGCGGCGCTTCGCCGAGCGCATCAACGCCCCGGTGGTGAGCACCCTGCTCGGCTTGAGCGCTCTCACGGCGGACCATCCCCTCTGCCTCGGCATGGCGGGGATGCACGGCGTGGCCTGGGCCAACCTGGCCGTGCAGCACGCCGACCTGCTCATCGCCCTGGGGATGCGCATGGACGATCGGTTCACCGGGAGCCTCCCCCATTTCGCACCTCAGGCCAAGCTCCTCCACGTGGACATCGACCCCGCCGAGATCGGCAAGCGCGTCCCCGCGTATCTCCCCATGGTGGGCGACGTCCGCTTCGTGCTGGAGGCCCTGACGGAAGCGCTCCCGGAGCAGGACCACCGGGACTGGCTGGCCCAGATCGAGGCCTGGCGAACCCGGCATCCCCTGGAGATCCACGCCCAGGGCCCCCTGCCCCCGCAGGAGGTGATCCGCGCCCTGCATCAGGCCACGGCCGGCGAGGCCGTCCTGGTGAGCGACGTCGGCCAGCACCAGATGTGGGTGGCGCAGCACTACCGCTTCCGGCGCCTCAACAGCTTCTTCACCTCCGGCGGCCTCGGCACCATGGGCTATTCCCTGCCGGCCGCCCTGGGCGTGCAGGTCGGCCGCCCCAAGGAGCCGGTCTGGGTCGTGGTCGGCGACGGCAGCTTCCAGATGAACCTGCAGGAGCTGGCGACCGTCGCCCAGGAGCGGCTTCCCATCAAGATCGTGATCATGGACAATGGCTACCTGGGCATGGTCCGGCAGTGGCAGGAGCTCTTCCACGGGGCCCGCTACATCGGGACGCCGATCAGCGGCCCGGACTTCGTCCAGCTGGCCGGAAGCTACGGCATCCCGGCGCGGCGCGTCACCGCCACGGCCGAGCTGCCGGCCGCCTTCGCCGCCGCGCGGGAAACGGACGGCCCGTACCTCTTGGACTGCAAGGTGGAACAGGACGAGAACGTCTACCCCATGGTCCAGCCGGGGACCAGCAATACCGACTTCGTGGAGGACCCGCGGGGGAGGAATCAGGGGAAATGAGGCACGTCTTGGTGGCGCTGGTGCAGGACGAGCCCGGCATGCTGTCCCGGATGGGCAACCTCTTCGCCCGGCGCGGCTACAACGTGGAGAGCTTCACCGCCGGCGCGTCCGAGCTGCCGGGCCTCACCCGCATCACCATCGTCGTGGACGGGCCGAGCACCGCCCTGGATCAGGTGGCCAAGCAGTTCCGCAAGCTGATCGGCGCGGTCAAGGTGGCGGACGTGACTGCCGACACGGACCAGCTCGCCCACGAGATGCTCCTGGTCAAGGTGGGAGTGACCGCCAAGACGCGGCAGGAGGTGGTCAGCCTCGCCGATCTCTTCAAGGCCCGCATCATCGACGTCTCCTCGACCACCCTGATCCTGGAGGCGACGGGGGAGCCGGACAAGCTGGACAAGTTCCTCGAGGTGCTCAAGCCCTTCGGCATCAAGGAGCAGGCCCGCACCGGCGCCGTCTTCATGAGCCGCGGCGCCAAGGTCCTCAACCAGCGCCAGGCCACCGCCTCGGACCGCAAGTATCTGGCGGAGTGACCCGCCCGCGTCGCCGGCGCGGCACCTCGAACGCTACGAGCCATGTCCCCTTTTTAGCACGCAGGCGGCCCTCGGGGCCGGGCTCCTCTGGGGCCCGCCAGCCTGTGCCCTGCGCGCCGGCCCGCCCGAACACCGGAAGCACAGATCTGGAGTGTGTGACGCAACCTGAGTACAGGAGGAGGATCGAGGGATGACCTACGGACAGGGGAAGTACCGGTACGAGCTGGTTGACGGGTGGGCGAAGCTGCCCGCGGGCGAGTCGTTCATGGACGTGGGCGGCGTGTGCACCGATCCGCAGGGGCGGGTGTACGTCCTGAGCCGGACCGAGTATCCGATCACGGTGTTGGACCGGGACGGCCACATGCTGTCCCGATGGGGGAAGGGCCTCTTTGCGCGGGCCCACGGCAGTTGCATCGGGCCCGACGGCTCGATCTGGTGCACGGATGACCGGAACCACACGGTCTCCAAGTTCACCCCGGACGGGAAGCTGCTCAAGACGATGGGGACCAAGGACACGCCGTCCGACACGGGGTACCACGAGGCGGCGGACCTCTTCGAGCGTCTGGCGTCCATCACCCACGGCGGCCCGCCGTTCAACCGACCCACGGGGGTGGCGTTCGCGCCGTCGGGAGAGATCTACATCACGGACGGCTACGGCAACGCACGGGTGCATCGGTTCAGCGCGGAGGGCGAGCTGATCTCCTCCTGGGGCGAGCCGGGCCCCGCCCCCTCGCAGTTCCGGCTGCCCCATCACCTGTGCGTGGACAAGTCGAACCGGGTCTGGGTGGCCGACCGGGAGAATCACCGGATCCAGATCTTCCGCGAGGACGGGAAGTTCCTCACGCAGTGGACGGACCTCTTCCGGCCGACGGGCGTCTGCATCGACAAGGACGACAGCGTCTATGTGAGCGAGCTCTGCATGCGGATCAGCGTCTTCAACATGGATGGGGAGCTTCTGGCGCGCTGGGGGAACGACGGGAGCATGGGAGAGGATCGCCTGCTGGTCGCCCCGCACGTGATCACCGTGGATGACCGGGGCGACCTGTACGTCGGGGAAGTGGCCATGACCCACGCCAAGCTGAATCGCGGCGCCCGCACCCTGCAGAAGTTTGCGCGACGGCGCTGAGGGCGTGAGGATCGGCCCGGCGAAGGATCCGGGACGCTGCCTGAGGCGGACTCGTTTTCCATTTTGCATTGAGGGGAGATACGCATGGATCTGGGAATAGCAGGACGGGTGGCGATCGTGACCGGAGCGAGCCGTGGCATCGGCCGAGCCGTGGCCGAGCGCCTGTGCCGCGAGGGGACCCGTGTCGCGCTGTGCGCGCGCGACCGCGACGCGCTCGCGGAGGCGCAGCGAGCGCTCGAGGCCAAGGGCGGCGGGCGGGTCCTGACGGTCGAGGCGGATCTGAGGGAGCCGGCCGCGGCCGCGCGCGTGGTGGAGGCGACGGCGGCGGCCTGGGGTCGGATCGACATCCTCGTGAACAACGCCGGGGCCGCGCGGGGGCTCCCCTTTGACGAGCTGACGGAGGAGCGCTGGCTGGAGAACCTGCAGCTCAAGCTCTTCGGCTACCTTCGCATGGCCCGGCTGGTCCTCCCGCATCTCAGGCGGAACGGGTGGGGGCGCATCGTGAACGTCGCCGGGTTGGCGGGACTCCAGCCGAGCCCGCTCACCATGCCGCTCGGCCTGAACAACGCCGGCATCCTGAACGTCATGAAGGCCTTGGCCGACGCGGAGGCGGCGCACAACATTCTGGTGACGGCCGTCTGCCCCGGGCCGATCCTGACGGAGCGGCAGACCCGGCTCCTCCAAGACGCCGCACAGGCCAAGGGGATCAGTCTCGACGCGGCGCAGCGCGAAGCCACCAGCGCGATACCGCTCAAGCGGATGGGGCGGCCCGAGGAGGTGGCCGACGTGGTGGCCTTCCTGGCGTCCGAGCGCGCCAGCTACGTCACCGGCAGCCTGGTGATCGTGGACGGGGGGCTGCACCGGGCGATGATCTGAATCCGTTTGGGGCCTGGACCCTCTGGTGGTCCTTCCCTCGTGGTCCCTGACCAGACCCGCGGACCCGCGTGACCTGCGGGGGTACCAGTTCGATTATCCGGAGAGAGTCAACGTGACCCTCCGGGGTCTGCCCGTCCACAGCCACCCCGACCTGCGAATACGGGAGTGGGTAGAGCGAGCCAAAGGGCAGCGGTGTCCCGTCCTGCACAGGGAGTACCTCACTCCGGAAGGGACCCTGAACGTCGCGGTCAACCAGACGGCCGACTGGCCCTACGGCGACCGGATGCTCTTCGTCGATGATTTCACCACTATTTCCGAACTGCCTCGCGCGCCAACCGGCAGCTCGCCAAGGAGCGGGACCTGCTGCTGGTCTACCAACGGTATCTACACAAAATTGCATTCAGGTGACCCGCGGAGAACCGGCGAAACTGCGGGAAATGCGTTTGACATCGGGTGAGCGCTGAACTAGCATCCCCCCCCACGTCCCGCGCGACGCCGGAGTCGTCCGAGAAGAGGCGAAGTCGTGGAAGCAGGAGAAACGGGGAGGCCTCCGATGGGGGAGGTTGCTTCCGCTCCGAGGGCCCGGCGGCATCTCCTGGGGAAAGACGCGCCCCTCGCCTACCTGTTCCTCTCTCCCGTTCTCCTGATCTTGGCCGGTTTGATCGCCTACCCGTTTTTCTCTTCCATTTACCTCAGCCTGCAGGACAAGATGGTCGGCGCCCCCGGAACGTTCGTGGGTTTCCAGAACTACGTGACCCTCGTCCAAGACGCCATCTTCCGGAAGACGGTCGTCAACACGTTCATCTACACCGTCACGGGGGTGGCCCTGAAGGCCGTCCTCGGCATGGTCATCGCCCTGGTCATCAACGAGGAGATCCGGGCGCGGCACCTGATGCGCGCCCTGTGCTTCCTCCCCTGGGCGTTTCCCAGCCTCATCGTGGCGCTCAACTGGAAGTGGATCTACGAGGGGAGCCAGGCCGGGCTCCTGAACATGCTGCTCTACGAAAGCGGGCTGGTGTCCACGTACGTCCGGTGGCTGTCGGACGCGAACCTCGCTTTGTTCTCGGTGATCGCCGCGATGGTGTGGCAGGGGACGCCCTTTTACGCCATGATGTTCCTGGCCGGGATGCAGGCGATCCCCAGGGAGCTGTACGAGGCCGCCGAGGTGGACGGCGCGTCGGTCTTTCAGCGCTTCTTCAAGATCACCCTCCCGAGCTTGACCAACATCATCATCATCACCATG
>JBGPQZ010000226.1:0-5438 GCA_041489335.1 Methylomirabilia bacterium | reverse complement strand
TGCCCAGGTCTCGTGGGAGGACGCGACCGCTTACTGCAAGTGGGCCGAGAAGCGCCTCCCCACCGAGGCCGAGTGGGAGTACGCCGCCCGTGGCATCAACGGCCGCCGCTACCCCTGGGGAGACGCCTGGGACTCGCAGAAAGCCAACGGCGACATGAGGGTCCGGATGACTAGGCCCGTGGGAAGCTACGTCGCGGGCGCCTCTCCCTTCGGCATCTTCGACCTCGCTGGCAACGTCTGGGAGTGGGCCAGCTCTCTTTGCAGGCCGTATCCGTACTCGGCCACGGATAGACGCGAGGATCTGAATGCTTCAGGGTCCCGCGTCTACCGCGGCGGCGCGTGGAGCAGCCCTCCGAGGGAGCTGCGTGTGGCGTCTCGTTACAGGTACAACTCCACGAATCGATACCGCCACCTCGGGTTCCGCTGTGCCCAGAATGTGCAGTGACAGCGGTGTGGCGATGAGCGAATAAGGTGAGGAAGAGAGAAAGGCCCGCGCAGCGTTGCATAAGTCAGTGAGGTGCCGGAGGCAACGCGGCAAGAGAAAAACGGGGTCCAGGTGCTCGTCCCAGCCGGGGATCTCCTGGTGAAGCTGCGAGGAGATGCCGCACACTAAGACATCTCCGAATGGACCCGGCAGGGCCGAGAGCACCAAGGCAGGTCTCGGTCCATTCACTTCCTAGCGTTATGCGGCGATCACCTCGACTTGACGGACGACGAGGCCCCCCTCCTCAGGTATAGGCTGCCCCTCTTCTCGAATCACCTCAAGGTGAGCCTCGATAGCCTCGCGGATGCTCTCCAGCGCTTCCTCGACGGTCTCTCCCTGCGAGTAGCAGCCCGGGAGCACGGGCACATCGACCCAATACCCCCCTTCCTCGGCAGGATGAATAACGACCGTATACCGGCGCATGCCCCTTCCCCCCTACAGGAACTCGAGAAACTGCTCGTCAGTCAGCCCGGCCTTCTTGATGGCGTCTTTGAGAAGGCCGATCTTCAACTCACGGTTTCCAGGAACCGTAAGAATGCGACCATTCGGCATCTTGATGTTGACGTGATCGCCCTTACCACCTCGCCGGACACCTCCCGCTTTCACGAAGGCCCGAATCGCATTTTCTCCCCGGATACCCCTGAGCTCCCGTCCCATTGGTAAGCCTCATTGCTCAAGGTTTCCGACCGTGATTCGTCCAAGCGATTTGGACCGAGTGTATCAGCGCCAGATGTCATCCGCAACGATGTTCCATGCGAAACACGTCGGCCTCGCTTGACACCCGCGGCGCGGCAGGAGCAGGCTCCTGACCGTTGCACCTCCCCGGGACGATCGACGGAGGAGGGCCCTATGGGGTCAGCCAGGGACACCGCTCCGAACCCAGGTCGGGCACGCGGCTCACCGCGCCAGCCACTGCCCACCCGTTTGCGCCGCCCGTCTCCATTACCGCGCCCGCAAATCCTTGCGCAAGAGATTCGCCCCCACGGCATCCCCGAGAGAGCCTGATCGCTCACAACGTGACAAGCGTGGCAACGTGTGATTTGCAGTCGCCGTCGTCAGTTGGCGCGGCTCGAGAGGAATTGCGCCTCGTCGAACTCCTCGGCGGCCAACTCCTTGAGGCCGATCCGGTCGTACACATGGCCGAGCAAGAGGTGCAGGCTCGGCTCATCCGGATCGGCGGCGATAGCGGCCGCGAGCTCCTCCCGTGCCTCGCTGAAGAGTTCCTGCTCGAAGAGGTAGCCGGCGCGCATCAGGGCCACGGTGTTCTTCGGATATCCGGGCAAGGCCGACGGGTCCAGACTCCGAAGGGCTTCTTGGACGGGCGCGATCTCGCTAGGCAGAAGGATGACGAACCGGCCCTGCTGGACCGGGAAGTCCTTCGCCTCCAGCTCCCAGCGGTAGGGGACGCCGGGCTGAAGCCGGGATGCGCTCGCCGGGTAGGGGAGGGCCGCCCGCGGAAGGTTATCCTGCTCCCAGATGAGCCCCTGCGGGCCGAGGACGCGCACCGCGTAGCGGAGTCGATCGGACCCACCCCACTCGAAGGTTGGAGGAGCGAGCAGTTTTCCCGTTCGTGGGAACAGCAGGAGCGGCGGCTGCTTCACGCTCCGGGTGGCCAGCGGGACGTAGGCCAGGTCCTTCCGTTTGCCGGCCAACATCCGGCTGAGGTTGCTGAGGAGTCCCTGATTCTTGCCACCCGGGCCGGCCGCGGTGGGCGGCGTGACCGCGTAGGGCGAGTTCGCCGCCGAGACGGTGACCGTCCCCTGGCCGCCGGTGAACATGAGGACGACCGTGGCGTTCGCCGTGGCCCGCACCTGATCCCCCGCCCGGAGCGAGAGGAGCGGCAGGGGAGCCTTCCAGTCCGCCTCGCCCGCCGGCTTGACGCGCACCTCGCCCTGCGCGGTCTTGATCTCGGTGAGGACCGCGACGGGATCCCCGGTCTGCGCGGCGCTCACGCCGGGCGCGATCACGATTGCAAAGAGTCCTACGATGATCCAGCTTCGCATCCGCATGGCTAACTCCTCTACGAAGTCCCTGTGAGCTCGGACAGTCCCAAGGCTTCGTAGACCGCCACGGGCTGGTGGCGGCCCTTGACCGGGAGCTCGCCGCACTCGCGGACGCGCACCCGCCCGTTCACGGCTGCATAGGTTTCCGCGGTAATGAGCAGCGTGGTGCGGAGCTCCTTGTTCAGCCCCTCCACGCGGGCCCCAACGTTCACGGCATCCCCGACGACCGTGTACTTCATCCGGTCCGGCGCACCGACGTTTCCGGCGAAGACGCTCCCGGTGTGGATGCCGATCCCCATCTTCAGGGTGGGGAGTCCGCGCGCCTGCCAGCCGACGTTCAGCGCCTCAAGGCCGGCCTGCATCCGGAGGGCGCTGCGGACGGCGTTCAGCGCGTGCTCCGAGTCCTCCATGGGCGCGCCGTAGATCGCCATGACGGCGTCGCCGATGAAGTCGTTCACGATGCCGTGGTGTTTCTGGACGGCCTCCACCATCATGGGAAAGTACTCGTTGAGCTGCTGGGCGACCTGATCGGGTGTGAGGCTCTCGGACAGGGTGGTGAAGTCGCGCAGGTCGGTGAACATGACGGAGACCGTCCGGCGTTGCCCGAGAAGCGCGCGGTCGTCCCGGTAGATCCGCTCCGCGACTTCCCGCCCGACGTACTGGTGGAAGGAGGCGCGGATGCGCCGCCGCTCCATCCGATCGTGGATCCCCGTGCCGAGGCGGATCGCCAGGATGGGTGTCAGGAAATCGAACCAGAAGCTGCCGGAGCCGATCGGCCAGAGGGTGAGAGCCGCCACCCCCAGACCGGCGATCCCGAGCGAGAGCAGAAAGGCGAGGCCCGGTCGCAGCGCAACGAAGAGCAGGCTCAAGCCAAGACAGAGGAAGAGTTGGAGGAGGAGGCTCGCCCCCCAGGCGATCGGCTGGATCTGGGTGCGTGTGAGGAGGGTGTGAAGGATGTTGGCGTGGATCTCGACGCCGTACATGATGCCGCGCGGCGTGGGAAACGCGTCACGGCTCTCCTCGAAGGTCGCCCCGATCAGGACGATCCGATCCCGGAGGGGATTGTCTCGGGCGACGGCCGCGTCGGAGACGCCGAGCTGATAGACAGCGTCGCTGCCGATGGTCAGGAAACTCCCGATCGGACCGACGAAGCTGATCTTCCAATCATCGTCTGGAGAAAACCGAAGCGGCGACGTCCCCCGCGGCCTGCCGCGGGCCTCGTTCCACTCCGGAAGGAGAAGCTCGATCGGCTCGGTCCCCGTCGGTGTTCGGCGCAGGACGGTGGGGTCCTGACCGCCCAACCGGGCCAGGAGGCTGATCGAGAAGGAGGGAAACAGGCGCCCGTCTTCCAGCGGAACGGCCAGGGGGATGCGCCGGAAGAAACCGTCATCGTCTTTCGGAACCTCGGAGAAGCCCGAGGCGGACTCCAGTGACGGCGCGTATAGCGAGGCCGGACGGAAGCGCACGCTCCCATCTCCGGCGCTGACGGCCTGGAGCGTCCTGGCCAGGACCACCGGCCCGACCGGATCACCGGGACCACCGAGGATCGCCTCTGCCAGCGCCTGGTCCTCGGCAGCCGACGTGGGGCGCCGGAGATCCACGTCCAGGCCGATGAGAAGGGCGCCGCTCTTCTTGACCCCGCGGATCACCGCGGCGAGGTAGTCGCGGGGGAGTGGCTGGCGTTCGTTCAGGCGCTGGAAGGCGGCGTCATCGATCCCGACGAGCACGATCTCGAGTGCGCGGGCCCCGCCGCGCAGCCAGAAGTAGAAGTCGAGGAGCTTGCCCTGGTAGCCCGTGAAGTAGCCGAGGGACACGGCAGTCGCCATCACCGCGCTGGCGACGAATCCACAGATCAGGCCCAGCAGGAACCGCCGATGCTGCGCGCGAAGTTCAGGTAAGTGGAAGGGCACGTGAACTCCTTGGCGTTGTTAGCGTGGTTCCCCCGTGAGCTGGTACGCCGCCCAGTAGTACGGCTGGGGATACTTCTGCATGATGGCCAGTTGCGCCTGGCGGAGCGCCTCGGCTTTGTTCCGTTCGGCCTTGAGATGCTGGTAGAACTCCTGCATCAGTTCGTAGGCCGCGCGGTCGTTGACCTGCCAGAGGGTGGTGATGACGCTGGGAGTCCCCGCGTAGATGAAGGCCCGGAGCATCCCGGTCAGCTCGTCCGCGCGGCTGAGCTTGCCCAGGCCGGTGTCGCACGCGGAGAGGACGACCAGCGACGCGTGCAGGTCCAGACCGAAGACCTCCTGGACCTCGAGCCGGTTCTCACTACCCGGGGGACCGGCCAGGAGCAGCGCCGAGCCCAGCGGATCGGCCTCGTCGAAATCGGCATGGGTGGCAAAGTGGAGGATATTGTGATTCGCCAGGGCGTCCCGGACCGCCGTCTTGGTTGCGGCAGCCCCGGTGGCCAGGGTGCTCCCGGGGAAGAGGGCATTGATCCCGAGCGCCTCGCGCTGGGCATAGCGAAGGCTCAGCGTGATGTTCTGGAAGTCCGGATTCCCCAGCGCGAAGAACGAGGAGGGGCCAGCCTGAGCTTTCAAGCGGGTAAACTGCATCAGGCTGGCGCTGGTGTAATAGTAGAGGGGGACATCCTGGAGCAGGTACCGGTTCGGGCCACTCATCAGTGACTGAAAGGGCAAGTAATGCAGCGCATCGTGCGGGACGATGAGGAGTTCGCGGGGCTGACGGCCCGAGAGCCCCGGCCGGAGGAGCCTGTCGTACAGCACCTGCGCCATCCGCTCCAGGTCCGCCTGGCGATCCCGGGCGGCAATCAGGTTCCGGAACGCCTGGACCCGCGCAGCCACGCCCCCTCGCCCGATGGGGACCGAGGTGACACTGACGGAGTGTCGGTCCACGGCCCAAAGGATCGTCTTCCCCTGACCGGTCACGAAGTATTCCAGAAGCACGGAGCCCTCGGGCAATAGCGCCTGGACCTCGGTGAGGCGGAGGGG
>JBGPQZ010000225.1:0-5445 GCA_041489335.1 Methylomirabilia bacterium | reverse complement strand
CCGGCCGCCCGCAGCTCCTCGAAGACTTGCCGGCGGGTCTTTCGAATCCGGTCGAGCTGCAATCGGATGACATACAGATGCCAGCTCGATTGCGTGTCCGGGTGTTGCCATGGCACGGTGAGCGGCAGGTCCTGGAGCAGCGTATTGTAGCGCAGGGCCAGGGCACGCCGCCGCGCCAGGAATGCGTCCAGCCTGCCCATCTGACTCAGGCCCAGCGCCGCCTGGATGTCCGTCAGCCGGTAGTTGAACCCGAGATCGACCTGCTGGTAATACCACGGCCCGTGGGAGGGGCCCTCCATGGATGCGGGATCTCGCGTGATCCCGTGCGTGCGCAAGCGCAGGAGGCGCGTGTGGAGATCCTCCCGGTTCGTCAGGAGCATCCCTCCTTCGCCGGTGGTCGCGATCTTCACCGGGTGAAAGCTGAAGACGGTGAGATCCGAGAACCGGCAGTCGCCCACCGGCCGGCCCTGGTACCGGGCGCCGACGGCGTGCGAGCCGTCTTCCATGACGGCAACACCGAACCGTTCGGCCAGGGCCGCGATGGCCTCCATGGCGCAGGATTGCCCGGCAAAATGCACCGGCACGACGAGCTTGGGCACGCGGCCGCGCGCGGCAGCGTCCTGGAGCTTCTCCGCCAAGCGCTCAACGCTGAGATTGTAGGTCCGGGCGTCGATGTCAACAAAGTCCACGCCGGCGCCACAATACAGCGCGCAGTTGGCCGAAGCCACGAAGGTGTTGGGAGATGTCCAGAGGACATCGCCCGGCCCCAACCCGAGCGCGAGCGCCCCCAGATGCAGGGCGGCGGTCCCATTGGACACGGCCACCGCATACTTGACGCCGCACGAGTCCGCGACCTGGCGCTCGAAGCGCTCGATCGTCGGTCCCTGGGTGAGCCAGGCGGATCGCAGGACGTCGGCCACGGCGGCAACGTCGCTCTCGTCGATCCACTGTGCGGCGTAGGGAATGGGACGAGGTTGTGAGGTCATAGGCGTGACGCCGCGCACGGGCGATGCGGACCGGATGGGACCGGGCAGTTCATTGGAGTTCGGCGACCAGCGCCTGGAGTTCCTTGCCTTTCAGCCATCGGCTGTTGTTGTCGCTGCCGTATCGGAACCCGTCAGGCAAGCTTTTGCCCTCAAGCCAGCTCGTCTCATCCCAGAACGGATGGACCGGCTTGATGACATACAGATCGTCCAGTTCGACGGTGCTTCGCGCTTCGTCTTCCGAGATCAAGACCTCGTGGAGCTTCTCCCCGGGGCGGATGCCGATGGTGTCGATCTCGCAACCCGGGGCGATCACTTCGGCCAGGTCCATGATGTTCATGCTCGGAATCTTTGGCACGAACACCTCACCGCCACGCATGCGCTCCGCCGCCGTGATGACGAGACGCACCCCCTGTTCCAGCGTGATCCAGAACCGGGTCATCCGAGGATCGGTGATCGTGATTCGGCCCTGCTTCCCCTGTTGCAGGAACAGCGGGATAACGCTCCCCCGGCTGCCCACCACGTTGCCGTAGCGCACGCAGCAGAAGCGGGTCCCTCCCGTACCAGCGTACGCATTCCCCTGGATGAACAGCTTCTCCGCACACAGCTTGGTCGCGCCGTAGAGGTTGACGGGGTTCACGGCCTTGTCGGTGCTCAGCGCCACGATGCGCTTCACCCCTTGGTCGATGGCGGCGTCGATCACGTTCTTGGCCCCCATGACATTGGTCTGGATGGCCTCGAACGGATTGTACTCGCAGGCCGGCACCTGCTTGAGCGCGGCGGCGTGCACCACGATGTCCACCCCATGGAACGCCCGCTCCAGCCGGTCGCGGTCCCGCACATCGCCGATGAAGAAGCGAAGCGGGGAGTCCGGCGTGTCCGGGTACAACTGCTGCATCTCGTGCTGCTTGAGCTCGTCCCGGCTGAAGATGATGAGCTTGCGCGGGGGGTGGTCCCGCAAGAGGATCTCCGTGAACTTCTTGCCGAACGACCCGGTCCCGCCAGTGATCAATACGACCGATTCTCGCCAGTTCATGGTCCACCATTATATGGAAAATATCTCCGAAACGCTACAAAAAGCCGCAGTCCGCCGCGCCCCCCTCCGCTACCGGGCCCGACGCCCGCGCGCGGACGCAACCGCCTCCCCGTAGACCCGCTCCATGGCGTCGGCCATCCGGTGCACCGCATAGGTGGACACCGCCACGGCACGCCCCGCCTCCCCGAGTCGTCTCCCCAGCTCGGGCTCGGCGAGGAGGCGGGCGATGGCCTGGCTCAAGGCCTGGGGATCCTCCGCAGGCACGAGGAGTCCCGTCTCTCCGTGTCGCACGACCTGGCGGATGCCTGCGACGTCCGAGGCCACCACCGGGCGTCCCAGGGCCAGGGCCTGCAGGATCGTCTGCGGAACCCCTTCCCCCATGATCGAGGGGAGCGCCACCACGTCGCAGGCGGCCAGCACGTCCGGCACGTCCTCGCGGTAGCCGAGGAAATGGACGCGTTCACGCAATCCGAGCGCCTCGACCCGGGCTTCGACGGGACCGCGGATCGGCCCCTCGCCTGCGACCACAAGGTGCACTCCCTGCGCGCGGAGCGGTGGCGACAGCATGGCCTCCAGGAGAATCAGGTGTCCCTTGCGTCGCCGGATCACCGCCACGATTCCCACCACCGGGGTATCCTCGGGAATTCCGAGCTCCCGCCGAAGCCGAAGACGATCTGCACGCTCCGGATGAAACTGCTCCGTGTCCACGCCCGTCGGGATGGCCACGATCCGCTCGGGCGCGACGCCTGCCTGCCGGATCAAGATGTCCCGCCCGTCCTCGCCCGTGGTCACGACGCGGTCGGCCAGCCAGGTGTACACCCGGGGCGCCAAGGGATTCTGGCGAATGCGAATCGCGAGGTGGCGAGTCCGGACCACCGGCACGCCAAGCCACCGGGCGGCGAACCCTCCCACCCACGCATCCACCGAGCTATGGGTATTCAGAATCTGCACGCCCTCGGCCCGGAGGATCCGCGCGATCGTGGCCGCGGCGACGACATCCAGGGCCCCGCGCATCCGGACGGCATGAACAGGAAACCCCGCCGCCCTGATACGAACCAGGATCTGGGAATCCGGCTGCGCGACGAGACCGAGCCGGTAGCCGCGATCTCGCAGCGCCCGCATCTCGCTGGCAATCCGAATCTCTTGCCCACCCCAGCCAAGCGAGGACTCGGTGTGAAAGACGACGAGGCCGCTCACCGGTCAGCCTCGCCGCTCGGCCACCAGGACGAGGTGCTTACCAAAGAGGAGGTCGGCAGACAGGACGTGGTGGAGAATCTCGGCGTTGCTGGCCCGCTGCTCCGGATCCTGCTCCCGCCGAAGAGCATGCCACGTGAACAGAGCGATCCCTGGGACGAGGGGCGTGCAGAGCCAGTCGCTGGCTGTCCCGCGGCTGGTGGTGACCGCCAGGATCCGAAACCCCAGACAGTGCAGCATGAACCGGGCCTCGTAATAGCTCATGAGGGCGATATGTCCGTAGAGCCCGTGTCGGACCCGATGCTCGTTGAGCGGCCGCCCGAAGGCGTACAAGAAGCCGCCCAAGAGGAACTTCACGCACGAGGTGAGCTTCAGGACATTGGGTGTGGAGAGGATGAGACAGCCGCCCGGTCGTAGAATCCGCCGGCACTCCTCCACGAAGGCATAGGGATGCCGCAGATGCTCGATCCCCTCCAAACAGGCGACGACGTCGAACCGCCCCGCCTCGAAGGGAAGCGGCTGGCTCATGTCCGCGGCGACGCAATCGACGCCGGGCACCCGAAACCCTTCCGGAACCAGGTCCGCCGCCACGACCCGGTGGCCTGCCGCCAGGAGACGCGCCGACAGGACGCCGTTCCCCGCAGGAATGTCCAGCACGTGCTGCGAGGCCCCGCGCTCCGCCACCAGGGTCGCCACTCGACCGTACAGCGCCGGGTGCCCGTATCCTCGCGGGGTCGCCTCCATCCGGTCAGTCCCCAAGATCGCTCCTCCTTGGTTCCCGGCGGGCCTCGCCCGCCTCAGGCGGGGTGACCGTCCCGCCCTTTCTCCCAGAGCTTCGCGTACTTGGCGAGTGTCTGCGCCGCATACAATCCGGCCAACACGAGGCCCGCCACGCCGTCCCGGACCCCCTGCTGCAGCAGGTACATGCGCAGGAACATGGCGGGAGGCCGCAGACAGAGGTCGCTCACCCGCGCCCGTCGGCCGGCATTCCAGAGTTCCTCCGCCGCCAGGCTGGAATACCGGTCCATGCGCTGGAGGTACTCGCTCAGGGAGCGGTACGTGAAATGCTCCAGCGGCTCCACAAGCTCACCGGTCGTCCCCTCTACCTGGATCGCTTCGTGGACCGCCCGGGGCAGGAATCGGCCTCGCCCGCGCCGGAAGAGCCGCACCGTGCGATCCGGGTACCAGCCTCCGTGGCGGATCCACTGGCCGAGGAAGTAGTTCCGACGGGCCACCGTGTAGCCATTCGCCGCCTGCGGATCCCGGACCACCGCCTGGATCTCCCGGGCCAACTCCGGAGGCACTCGCTCGTCGGCGTCCAGGCTGAGTATCCACTCCGTGGTGGCGCGCTCGATGGCCAGATTCTTGTGCGCGGAGAAGCCGCGCCAGGCATCGACGAAGACGCGGGCGCCGCGCTCCCGGCAGATCTCCAGCGTCCCATCCGTGCTGCCGGAGTCGCAGACCACGATCTCGTCGGCCCAGCGGACGCTGTCCAGGCACGCGCGGATGTCGTCGGCCTCGTTCAGGCAGATGATCGTGACGCTCAGACTCATCGGCGGCCGACCTCCCCGTTCGGCTTGACAGCCTCCAGCTCCCACACGATGGTCCCCGCCGGCAGGATGAACGCGAAGTGGCGCTCGTACAGATACGAGAAGCGGTTGGCCAGCGCCTCGATCCCGATCGCCCTGGAGAAATCGCTGAAGTAGATCCGCCGCCGGACGATGCGCAGCTGGGCCGTGTAGGCTTGATTCCCCGGATGAAAGAAGTCGAGGGAGCCCGCGGAGAGGAAGTGGATGTGGCCTGGATGCTGGTAGGCGCCGCTCCAGGAGAAGTGCGGCACCTCGATCACGATGCGGCCCGCCGGGACGGTGATCCGGTAGAGCTCGTCCATCGTCTGGAAGATATCCCGAAGGTGCTCCAGGCAATGGCGCATCACCACGAGGTCGAACGCCCCCTCGTCGAGCGGCCAGGGGACCCGATCCAGGTCATGGAAAATGTCGGCCTGCGACAAATGGCTGCGGATGTCGATGCCGATCGCGCCTGAAAACTTGCTGCGCCCGCAGCCGACGTCCAGGATGCGCCGGCCGCGGAAGCGCTCCGCCAGTGCGGCGTAGTAGTGCTTTGGACGCTCCAGCCACATACGCTCTCCCGGGGTGACGTGCCGACGGGACTATTTCATCGCAAAGCTCGCAAAGACCGCAACTGTTGAACTCGGCCGATCCGCCGAACTGT